>WJLZ01000017.1 GCA_014728215.1 Chitinivibrionales bacterium | reverse complement strand
GTCAATGATGTGCCGGTAGTGCAGAAGAACGAAGCTGTCACCCTGCCGGAAGGCAAAACGGCTGCCATTACCAGCCAGAGACTTGCCGTATCCGATGTGGACAACACCCCTGCGGAACTTGTGTATACACTCACCCGTTCACCCGAAAACGGTTCGCTTATGCTGGATGACTCGACATACGACGACTCGGCAGCGTTCACCCAGAAAAATATCGATGATGGACTGCTGCGCTACACGCATGACGGCAGCGAAACGACAAACGACAACATGGCCTTTTCGCTTGCCGACGGCAACGGCGGCACAATCGCCGAAATAATCCTGCCAGTAACCGTTACCGCCGTCAATGATACGCCATATATAGCGGCAAAGCTGGAAGTATCCGTTGTCGAGGGCGGAGCGAAAACCATATCATCGGCAACGCTTATCGTACGGGACAACGACAATACCGCCGATGAACTGACATTTACCATGCTCAAAGCCCCGTTGCACGGGACGCTTAAACTCTCCGGCACCGCGCTGGATGCGGGCGGCACGTTTACGCAAGAAGATATCGACAGCAGCCTGCTGACCTATCAGCACAACAAGGGCAGCAGCGGGACAACGGACAGCCTGACCTTTTCGGTAAGAGACAAAAGCGGTGCGACCATAGCGGAGACCGTGCTGCGTATCCGTATCGGTGCTGTGGATGACCCGCCGGTTGCCCTTGACCAGTCGGTATCACTCAATGAAGACGGTTCCCTTGTCATCACGTTGAGCGCTACCGACCCCGAAGGCAGCGCAATCGCCGGATGGGAAATACCGGTAAGCCCAAGACATGGTACGCTAACCGGCTCTGGTGCAGTCCGGACCTATACGCCCGAGCCTGACTTTTTCGGGGCTGATACCTTCACGTTCCGCGCAAATGACCTGGTGAACTGGAGTGATACCGGTGTCATCGCCATTACGGTGCTGCCGGTAAACGATGCGCCGCAGTGGAAGCAGAGCAGCGTCGAACTATCTGTCAAGGAAGGCAAGACCATTACCTCTGACCTGCAAACGGTGTTCGACAAGGACCCGGACGGCGATGACGTAACCTATACGAAGAAGTCCGGCCCCGGCAGTATCGCAAGCGGTTCCAATGTGTGGTCGTGGTCACCGGGCTTCAATGCCGCGGCGGCAAGTCCGGCAAGCTGCATAATTACCGCTACGGACAACGGCAGTCCGGCAAAGTCCGCCGACATCACGCTGACCATTACGGTTACCGACTCGCTGTGCAGGCTAACCACCTCGGTGGCAAACGGCAGCGGCACAATACAAGTGCAGGGGGGCCAGACAATGTTCGACCCCGGCACAGAAGTACGGATTACGGCAAATCCCGGTTCTGATTATGTTTTCAAGAACTGGCGCGGCGATGCCACAGGTACAGACTCAACAACTACTATAATAATGGACAGGGATAAAAGTGTTGAAGCGGTTTTTGTAAAAGATGTTGAAACTGTCACCCTCAACATAAGCCAAATGGATGTACACGGTTTTAAATATATTGGAGGCTATTATTTCGCCTGCACACACACTTTGCCCTCAAAGCTTCTGCGCTTTAATGCTGATGATTTATCGGAGTATTCCGAAATTACATTTACCCCCGACCATTACGCCGCCGATGAACTTGTCTATGCATCATCAACAAAAAAGATTTATCTCGTTTTCGCTTATTCGACCGTTTTAAGGATCGCCGAAATCGATCCTTATACCATGGAATACAATGAAGACAAAATTGTGGACACGAAAAATTATACCAGCGGCGGCCAGACAATAACAACCGATAATGAATACCTGTATGTAGGAGCGCGCTATACGCAAACTGATTCAAAAATCATTAAATACTCTCTCAGCACATTTTCAAATACGCCTTCAGCTGAAATTACGCTTGTGCCCGCATTCGGCAGAATTCATGCAATGCAATATCAGGATGGTTTCCTATGGGCAACCGGCACTGCAACGCCGCCGTGGATTTTAAAAGTAAACACAACGGATCTCTCCATCGATCAAGAAGCCTTCATTGATGGAATAAAACCAACCGATGATTTTGCATATACCGGCAGCTATGTTTTTGTGGGTCTTGAAACTGACTATACGCATGAAAAATCCGGTGTTATTTATCGCATAAGCACCGCCGATATTGCCCAAATGTATCCAATATATACAGGAAAGAAAGGTGGAGTTAATGAAGGAATTGGACATTGCTATGGTGTTCAGTACTATGGCGGATATGTATGGGCCGTTTTTGCTACTTCACCAGGCACCCTGACTAAAATCGATCCCGTTTCTCTTGAATACACAAATTACCGGCTTGAATACAATATTCCAAATGAAATTGCATGGGACGGCAGAAGATTATGCATAACCTATTGGGATCAGGATCCCGGAATAATACAGGCTTTCGCACTGCAATATCTTGAAGGACGTGAATCACCTTAGCGGTTCTTTATCGGTCATTATACGTTCATATACCGGCGCAGTAAAAACATGGTGTAAAAACAACGGATACCCCCAATTCAAATGGCAGCGGGGATTTCATGACAGGATCATACGTAATAGATATGAATTATTATCAATCAGACAGTATATTAAAACAAATCCGGAAAGGATACTGAACAAGCGTAAAGAGGCTTAAATACCTGATTTATGCATTAACGATGATAGGGTGTTCATGCTAAACCATGAATCGAACAGGAATGGCATTTTTTGGCCCAATAGCGATCACGGCATGTTGCCAAAGCAATATTGTGGAATATTTTCCGGCCTATCAGAGGAGATACCAAAAAAAACTGCAGACACAGATACATTCCTCTGTCGGCAGTTTAAACGGTTTCCACAGACGATGCTTACCAAGTAGAAAACATTTTGAAAATAGTGCAGAAAAGAACAACCGATGTTGCTGTAATATTTAGAGCAGCACTTTTCTCTTACTCCATAATTTCCAAAAGCTCCACTTCAAAAACGAGCATGGTATTGGGCCCGATTTGTGAACCGGCGCCGCGTTCGCCATAGGCAAGCTCGGATGGGAGCCACAGCTTGTATTTTGCGCCTTCTTTCATTAACTGCAAGGCTTCGGACCACCCCTTGATAACACCACCAACCTTGAAAACCGCCGGCTGACCGCGTTTATAAGAGCTGTCGAACACTTTGCCGTCTAAAAGCATTCCTTTGTAGTGAACCTTGACTTTGTCGTCAGCCGAAGGTTTCGCACCGGCGCCTTCCTTAAGCACCTTGTACTGAAGACCGCTTTCGGTGGTGACAATGCCTTCTTTTTCCTTGTTTTTTGCAAGAAATTCTTCCTGCTTCTCCAGGTTTTCACCGGATTCCCGCTTTTGCATTTGAGTAAAAGCACTTCGTTTTATCTCAGTAGCATCAGCGGAGGAAAGAAGAACGGTGTTGCCTTCAAGCGTATCGCGTATTGCTTGAAAAACAACACCTAAATCCACTTTCTCCTTAATACCTTGTAGAGAGGCTCCGATATCCAGTCCGATAGCATAACTGAACTTTTGTTTATCGGTCGAGAGCTCCTTGACCTCCGTGTTTTCAGAATTATTCATCGAACAGGCAAAAATCGACGCGATCAGGACTGCCGATGAAACGAAAATAATACCTTTTCGTATCATTGGATCCTCCTTTAGGGAAGGGGATTGATAAAGAGCAAAATTTACTTAGAAGCGTCTTCTTCCGCCGCCGCCGAATCTGCCGCCGCCACCGCGATTGTTTTCTCTCGGACGAGCTTCGTTGACTTTTAAAGGACGCCCTTCAAATTCTTTTTCATTGAGCGCAGAAATAGCGTCATCCGCATTTTCCATCTCAATGAAACCAAACCCTCTTGGTCTTCCGGTCTGTGGATCGGAAATGAGTTTTACAGATAATACTTCGCCATACTGAGCAAAGTAATCTCTTACGGAATCTTCTGTTGCTGTGAAGGGAAGATTGCCGACATACAGTTTTTTAGCCATGGATTCCTCCAAATACTAATAGGTTAATGAAAACGCCTCAGGACCTGTTCCTTAAGGACTGTTAATTGGTGATATGTTACCTGTATAATTTTTTGTATAATCGTGTTTATGAAGACATAATCTGCCGTGGGTGACTGGCTGGAAAATCACTTAGTGAGTGTGTGAAAGGTTTGCAGAGCAATCAGGTGATGCCAAATATCCATCCACCTTCTCAAAAATGGGCCTATTATCTCTCTTTCTAATGGCTTTGATAATTAATGAAACATTACGTCGTTACAATAAAATTATTTGCCTTTCAATATGCGAATATCTTTTATGAGACATATTAAGATACTATATTTGCACAGGCAAAAAAAGATTTATTTTACAATTTTTTATTTTTTTTGTTAAATGGTTGGCCTCGAAACATTTTCTTCCATACACTTATGTGGAGGGTTTCTTTTTCAAAGAGGTTTCTATGCTCTCAAATATTGATCTTTCAAGAAAAATTTCAAAAGAAGAATATAAGCAGGAAAAGCAGAGGCTTGAAATAACACTCGGCCGTCTTCAAAGGGAAGCCAAAGAACTCGGCCTGTCGGTGTTAATTGTCTTTGAAGGTTGGGAAGCTGCAGGGAAAGGGACTCTGGTCAACGAATTAATTCTTCCTTTAGACCCTCGTGGATTCAAGGTCCACAGCATCCTGCCTCCCAACGAAGAAGAATCGCTTCGCCCTTTCTTATGGCGATTCTGGACCCGTACCCCCGCCGGGGGGCGTATTGTTATTTTCGACCGGAGTTGGTGCCGGCGTATTTTTAACGATCGGGTAGAAGGTCATATCAAGGAAAGTCAGTTTGTCCAGGCGGTAAGTGATATTCGCTCTTTTGAGCGGCAACTCGCCGATGACGGTACTGTTATCATCAAATTCTTTCTTCATATCTCAAAGGAAGAACAAAAAAAACGCTTCAACAAGCTTCGAAAAAATCCTGCGACTGCCTGGAGAATATCAAAACTGGATTTAGCCCGTCACAAAAAATACGAAAGCTATCTTGCTGCGGCAGAAGACATGCTCACCAAAACCGATTCAGCATTCGCTCCGTGGACCGTAATTGAATCTCACAATCAACGTTTTGCCGCTCTGAAAATGTTCAACACCGTTACAACAGCGCTTCAAACGAGAATCGACCAGATTAAAACCAGAGAAAAATCACCACCGCAAAAGAAAAAGACCGCGCCTGGACAGAAGAGCGATCTCGCCGTCTCAATTCTGGACAAAGTCGACACCTCCCTTTCTCTCGATCGGGACGAATATCGCAAATTATTGAAAAAGAAACAGAAAAGACTCCGGGAACTCGAACATGAGATATACATGCAGCGAATACCGATTATCATAGCCTATGAAGGGTGGGATGCTGCCGGGAAAGGTGGCAATATCAGAAGATTGACCCAGGAACTCGATCCCCGGGGATATGAAGTTGTACCGGTTGCAGCGCCCAATGATATCGAAAAGGCACATCACTATCTCTGGCGATTCTGGAAACAAATACCTAAAGCGGGCCACATAACAATATTCGATCGCACATGGTATGGGCGCGTTCTGGTGGAGCGTGTTGAAGGGTTCTGTACCGAAGAACAGTGGCGTCGAGCATACCGGGAAATCAATGAAATGGAAGAACATCTTACCCATTTCGGAACCGTGCTTCTGAAATTCTGGCTCCATATCGATATGGAAGAACAGCTTCGACGATTCAATTTACGACAGCAAACTCCCCATAAGGAATGGAAAATCACCGAAGAAGACTGGCGGAACCGGGAAAAATGGGACGACTATAAACTGGCGGTTGAAGAAATGATATTTCGGACAAGCACTCCCCATGCACCCTGGACAATTGTAGAATCAAATTGCAAATGGTTTGCCCGAATCAAAGTCATCGATACCGTCATAAAGGCCATAGAAAAGAAATTGCACTAGTCTACTCTCATGCCGTATATTTGAACCAGGCACGTTCGACACCCGGCACGTTAGCACAATTCTAACAAACCATTAACGTCCGTTTAGTATTTTGTCTCTATTACTTTTCGTTATATAGTGAATGTATACAATAGATGCGTGCAATACAATGACATACCCTTTATAAAACTCATTTTTCAATCGGATAATTTTTATGGCAAAAAAAAGCACTGATACCTACTGGGTAGGTTTTGATCTTGGGGCAACCAAGATGCTGGCTACCCTCTACAACTCCGATTTAACCCTGTTGGGCCGTGCAAGAAAAAAGACAAAGGCCCATGAAGGGCCCAAGTCCGGATTAAACCGGATTACCAGTTTGATCTCATCATTACTCGACGATGCAAAAGTCAAGGCAAAAGACCTCTCCGGTATCGGCATCGGCATACCGGGACTCCTTGAACTTGACAAAGGAATTGTAAACAGTGCCCCTAATCTGGGATGGAATAAAGTCCGGATCCGTGAAGCGCTTGAGGATGCCTTTGGCTGTCCTGTTGTTGTTATCAACGATGTGGATGCGGGCATTTATGGTGAATTTTCGATGGGTGCGGGTAAAAAGGCCCGATGCGTTATCGGTGTTTTTCCGGGAACCGGAATTGGCGGCGGCTGTATTTATGAAGGGAAAATTATCAGAGGCAAAAAGAATTCCTGTTTAGAAATCGGTCATCTTCAGGTCATGTCCCAGGGTCCATTATGCGGATGCGGGCAGCGTGGATGTCTTGAGGCCGTGGCCAGCCGACTTACGATTTCCGCTGAAGCTGCCAAGGCGGCATACCGGGGTGAAGCACCCCATCTCATGGAAATCGCCGGCACAGATTTGTCAAACATTCGAAGTGGTGCGCTTGCAGCTTCGATTAATGGCGGAGATCAGTCCATCGAAAGGATTGTCCGAGAAGCTGCGAGTTGGATCGGAATCGGCGTTGCCAATGTGGTGAATCTTCTGGCCCCCGATATAATTGTTTTGGGCGGCGGACTTGTTGAAGCAATGCCCGATATCTTCCAGGAGGCGGTTGAAGAAACCGCCCGGGAACGGGTCATGGCCTCCTTCAAAAACACCTTTAAAGTTGTTGTTTCTCAGCTTGGCGATTACGCTACCGTGGCCGGCGCCGCATCATGGGCCATGGCAGTGGTATCCGAACAGAAATAGGTATAGACATGGTGAAAAAGAGTCAAAACGAAACCTCTGCCAACACGGTCAAACCGATAGCGGTTATTGATATCGGCAGTACATCGGTGCGCATGACTATTGCTCAGGTCGAAGGCGACGGCTCGTTGCGCCCCCTCGAATCGCTGCAACAGGAAGTCAGTTTGGGCAAAGACACCTTTACCCGGGGATACATCGGCAACACCTCCATCAAGGAGTGCGTTTCGGCCCTCAAGGTTTTCAGCCGCGTCCTTCAGGAATACGGCGTCTCGAGCAGCGAGCAGGTGCGGGCGGTTGCAACCAGCGCAGTAAGAGAGGCTGCAAACCGTGAACTCGTGCTCGATCGTATCTACAGCGCCACCGGCATTACCGTGGAGGCGATCGATGATGCGGAAGTAAACCGATACACCTATCTCAGTCTTCAGCCGCTTCTCGAATCACAGTCTTCGCTCAAATATGCCGACATTCTGATTATTGAAGTTGGTGGCGGGAGCACCGAAACGGTGGTAGTAAAAAAAGGGCGTGTCGGCTTTTCCCACTCCTATCGTCTGGGCTCTTTCCGAATGAGAGAAACATTCGAAAAATACGGTGCGGCCGATTCCAAGCTGGTTGAGGCCATGGAAAACCAGATCCAAAGGACAATCAAGGCTATTTTGAAAAAGGCGGGGATCCACGGCAAATTTTCACTCCTGGCTATTGGCGGTGATGCTCGTTTTGCTGCAGCCCAGCTTATACCCGACTGGCGATCCGGTACGCTGGCAAAATTACCGGTCGCTTCACTGAATAATTTTACCCGAAGGCTGATTAATCTTTCTGTCGATGATCTTGTTTTGAAATACCATCTGAGTTTTCCCGACGCCGAAACACTGGTACCAGCCCTGCTCACCTACTCCCGACTTGCGGCTGCCCTCCGGATTCAACACCTTTTGGTTGCCCCTATTACCATGCGTGAAGGAATTCTCAAGGAAATAGCCTTAGGATATGCCTGGACTAAAGAATTTCAGGAACAAATCATACATTCGACACTGGAACTGGCTAAAAAATACGAAGTCGATCTGAGTCACTCAAAACAGGTCTGTAAATATTCCCATATTCTTTTCGAGCAGCTCAAGGATATTCATCGATTGCCCGACAGATTTGATCTGATTTTACGCGTCGCGGCATTGCTTCATGAAATCGGTCTGTTTATCAGCAACAGAAATCATCATAAACATTCGTTTTATCTCATTCAAAACAGCAATCTCTTTGGGCTGGGATCAAAAGACACGCTCCTCACCGCACTGGTAGCGCGCTATCATCGGAAAGCGGTTCCGAAGCCATCCCATGAAGGATACATGACCCTGGACAGGGAAAGCAGAATTGCTGTTTCAAAAATGGCTGCGCTTCTCCGCATTGCCGATTCTCTGGATCGGAGCTATAATCAGCGAATACGGAATATCGAAATTGTTTTTGAGAACGGTAATGTTATCATTTTTACCCAGGGCGCGGGAGATATTACCCTCGAACAGATGGCGATCAAGGAAAAAGGAGACCTTTTCAGACAAATTTACGGGTTAGAAATAATTCTTAGGAAAGCATAATTTAAGAAAGTGATATTATGGCTCGAAAAACAGCACAATTTAATAATCGTGAATTAAGCTGGCTCGAATTCAACCAGCGGGTGCTCGATGAAGCCGACTGTGAATCGGTACCCCCGCTCGAACGACTGAAATTTCTCGCTATCACCAGCTCGAACCTCGATGAATTCTTTATGGTCCGTGTCGGCGGACTTACAATGCTCGATCATGAAGGCATTGCCAAACCCGATATTGCGGGTCTTTCACCGGCCAAACAGCTCGAGGCTATCGATACCCGTGTGCGGAAAATGGTTGACATGCAATATTCCATTTTTAACAATCAGCTTAAACCGCGCCTGACCAAAGAAGGTATCCAACGCGTTGACAGCAGCATGCTTTCCACTGAAGAACTTTTGTATATCGACGACCTCTTTTCGGGAAAGATCTCCGCAATGGTTACCCCCATGGCGGTCCACTCTCCCGAGATTCTCTCCAAAATCATGAATCTGACTATTCATATGGCGGTCAGGCTGAAGCCTGCCGAGGGAGAACTCAAACCCCGGTTCGCCATTATCCCGATCGGTATCAATACCGACCGCATCATTCCAGTCCCGTCAAAAGCCGGATATCGATATATTCTGCTCGAAGATATTATCTGTACCTTTATCGAACGACTCTTTCCGGGTGAACCGATTGCCGAATGCACCGCTTTCCGCATTACCCGGAATGCCGATATGACCGTGCGGGAAGATTCTGCCGCCGATCTCCTGTCGGAAATGGAAAATGTTCTTATCGCCCGAAAAACCAGCGACTGTGTACGGCTTGAAGTCGCCGTCGGAACAAGCAAAACAATGCTCAATTTTCTGCAGAAAGGTCTTAATGCAGGCGAAAGAGAAACCTATGAAATCGACGGCCCTTTGAATCTCGGTGATTTCATGAAACTTGCAGCGATAAACGGCTTCGAAAAACTTGCCTATAAGCCCTGGATCCCCCAGCAATCACCATCGATCGAGACCAAGACCGGCATGTTTACCACCCTGACAAAGAAAAACATCCTGCTCTACCATCCCTACGAAAGCTTTGAACCGGTACTTCGTCTGATCGATGAAGCTGCTGATGATCCGGATGTGCTTGCTATTAAACAGATTTTGTATCGGACCAGCCGTCACAGTCCTATTATCGCTGCATTGAAAAGGGCCGCACAAGGCGGAAAATATGTCACCGTTCTCGTTGAGCTCAAAGCCCGGTTCGATGAAGCCCGGAATATCGAATGGGCCCAGGAACTCGAACAGGCCGGGGTTCAGGTAATCTACGGAGTCAAAGGATATAAAACTCATGCCAAATTGCTTATTATCGTTCGCAAAGAATTACGCGGCATTATCCGATATCTCCATTTCGGCACCGGCAATTACAACGAAAGCACCGCGCGGCTTTACAGCGATATCAGTTACATGACTACCGATCCCGATCTAGGCGCTGATGCATCATCCTTTTTTAACGCCATTACCGGCTACTCCCAGCCACAACCATTCGCCAAGCTGAGCGCCGCACCCATGTTTCTGCGGGAAAAAATCATCGAAATGATCGAAACGGAAACAGAACGAAAACGCCACGGTCAAAGAGCGCTGATCATGGCAAAAATGAATTCCCTGGTCGACAAGACCGTTATCAGGGCGCTTTACAAGGCCTCCCAGGAAGGAGTGCGGGTAATGCTCAATGTACGGGGCATCTGCTGTCTCCGGCCTGGTGTACCCGGTCTGAGTGAAAACATAAAGGTTATAAGCATTATTGACCGTTTTCTTGAACATGCCCGGATATTCTACTTTTATCATGGCGGTGAAGAAAAAGTTTTTCTTTCCAGCGCCGACATGATGCCCCGAAACCTTGACAAAAGAGTCGAACTGCTCGTGCCGGTCGACGACTCGGCTGCAAAACGACGGCTGAAACAAATTCTGGAAACCCATTTCAAAGATGAAGTGAAAGGACGCATTTTAACCTCCGACGGCTCCTATATCCAGCCGGAAACAAAGGGGAAACGAAAGAAAGTCCGCAGTCAGGAAGCGCTGTATTTGCAGGCATGTGAAGCAATAAAACAACATAAACAACACCGGCGAACAGTTTTCGAGCCCCACAAGCCACCTGATGCCTCCTACTGATCGGAATTATCTGCTATGTCGCCACCTACCGTTGAACAGCTCTGTATCGCATATCATAACGAAGATTTTCATTCTTACTATGTTGCCCGGCTGGCGCTTAAAATTTTCGATGCAACCAGTTCTGCTCTTAGAATCGCTCAACACAATCGTTCACTTCTGGAAACAGCGGCACAGCTTCACGATATCGGGTATTTTTCCAATCCTCAATATCATGCACTTAAAGGTGCTGAAATTGTCATCAGGAAACAAATCAACGGCTTTTCCACCGCGCAATGCCGCACAATTGCATCGATTATCGCACTTCACCAGTACAAAAAGTCCCGTGCAGCTAACCAGGTTGCGGGAGTTACCCTTCAGAAAACAACGCGCATACGCCGACTTGCGGCAATTTTGCGTGTTGCCGACGGACTCGATCACAGCCACATGCAGGATGCCGGTATTACCGGTATTCGCAAAACCGGCAACGCTGTTTCGATAACCGTCTCTCAGGGGTGGTATGACCGAAACTGCTTACGTGCTGAGGAAAAGGCAGATTTATGGAACACGGTATTTCCTCTGCAGATTAAAATTACCGCTCAAAACCAGCCAAAGAAAAAAACTCCCTTTTCAGGAGTCGTTCATATCGGTGATTCGGTTATTGCCGGATTTCATAATATTCTGTACTCCCAGTACCGCACCATGCTCGATAATCAGAACGGGGCATTTGAGGGGACCGATCCGGTCTACCTTCATGATTTTCGCATCGCCCTCCGACGGTTCCGCACAGCGTTAGGATTGTTGAACCGCCTGTCACCAAGTGATACGACATTGTGCCTGAATCAAATGCTCAGCGAACATTCACAGAGTATGGGGCAGGCACGGGATGCCGATGTCTGGCTGGATTATGTTCAAAAAAAGCCTTTCTGTGAGGCCTTGAAAAACGATCCGCAATGGAAAAAGTATCTCGCCCGGCTCGAGGAACAGAAATCCCGGAATCAAAAAAAATTAAGAATACTGCTTCGTTCCCGGAAATGGAAAACTACCCTCAGGCTTATAACCAGATTTCTTCGCAACGAACTCTCCGACCTGCAAAGGACCACCGATCCCGTACTGAAATTTCGCGATGTGGGAGCTGCACGGTTAAGCCGTTTTCACAAACGCCTGAAAAAACGATTGTATCTGAAAAAGACCGCCACCCCGGAATCGATGCATAAATTGCGGAAATTCTGCCGAAGGGAACGGTACTATGCCGAATTTTTTTGTCCTGTTCTGAAAACACCTGCTCTCAAGCTGGCCAAAAACCTGCGGACAATTACATCAGCGCTGGGTGAAGTGCACGATATGGATGTTGCACTGGAACAGGTTCGAAGTAGTAATGCCGGTGATATTCCATTGGACATGTACGGATTAATCAAGAAAAGGCGGAAAACCGCCCTCGCAAATTTCAACAAGGCATGGAAATTGCTGAATGATAAGGATTTAAAGCATGCATGTACGCGTTCTCTGATATAATAGTATCCCTGCAGAAACGTTAAGAGTGCAGAAAATCAGAATGAAGTATAAAATGTGGTACATTAACCACAAATTTTTAAATTAACAATATATGAGAAAGCTATATCTATGGAAATAATTCTTGTTCGTCATGGAATCGCAGTAGACCGTACGGCACCGGGTATCTCCTCCGATGAAGAGCGGACGCTTACTGATGAGGGGATAGCAAAAACCCGTAATGCGGCAAGGGGATTGAAAGAAATGGGGGTAGTACCTCAACGGATTATTTCCAGTCCTTTAGTTCGGGCAAGGCAGACCGCTGAAGTTGTCGCTTCGGTTTGTGCCCCGAAAAGCAAAATCGAAACCAGCGCCCTGCTTTCTCCTGGTGAACCACTGTCTGCCACGACCGGCTGGCTCGAAAAGCAGAAAGAAATAAACATTATGCTGGTTGGCCATATGCCTGATACGGCCGAATTGGCATCGCTTCTACTCAGTACTACCCCTACCCTGGATATCCGTTTTAAAAAGGCGGCTGCCTGCTGTATCTCTTTTACCGGAAAATGCAAATCCGGCGCCGGGTGTCTTGAATGGCTTCTCCAGCCAAAACACCTGCGAATGTGCAGGAAATGATATCCCTTGCTCTTGGACTCCCCAGGTATTAGTTTTATATTAAATTGTAAAGATTCAATCACTGAAAGACATTCATGACAACGATTCCCTTCATCGGAAATGATACCGGCCTTTTTGCCTCAGTCGAAAAGACAATTCAGGAAACGCCGCCCCATGATTCCGAACTGATTCGGCTTTCCACACTCCATCAGGCCGTTGAGTATCTCAACATTGAAATGCCGGAGCTCTCTTTTGTCTATTTTGCTGAAGACGATTCCCGTGCTTTCGGATTGCTCGACACGATTATGAGCGATCCCTGGCTTCTTCACGGCGGTATCATCGCGCTCTGTAACAACTACGACATGGTTACGAAGCTCGATGGAATCAAGGGCGCCAATTTCGTGGTTATCCTCACCCGTGATGAACTGCCCAAACACCTTCCCCGGGTAATGAATATCATCAATAACAATCGTCGAATCCTGTTTCAGCGTGAAATAGGGTCCGATATTGTCAGGAACATTTCCGGTTCCTTTCAGCTCCATAACGACACCTTTGAAGCGAGTTGTTATGCTAACCTTATCTGCAACTTTCTCTACAACTGTAACCGCCTCGATATCGAACAAAAAGACCTGCTCAATTTTTCGCTCAATGAAATGCTGCTCAACGCAATCGAGCACGGCAATTGTGGGATAACCTCTCGGGAAAAAAGCGACTGGCTCGAAAAGGGTGGATCGATGCTCGATCTTATCGAATCAAAATGCAACGACCCCGCGGTTGCCGAACGTACCGTCACGTTCGAATATTCCATTACCCCAACTCATTCACGATTTGTTATTACCGACCTGGGTGATGGTTTTGACTGGCGGAATTCCACCGATTCCACCGCAGAAGAAAACACCATGAAACTTCATGGACGAGGCATTATGGTTACCCGAAAATTCACTCAGAACATGACGTATAATGAAAAGGGAAATCAGGTAAGTTTCGATTTCTCCCATCGGGAAAATCTCGGGCTGATTACTCCCGCTCTGTTCAGTAATATTGACCCCGAAATCGTGCCGCCACAGAAAATCGTTTTCAGGGAAGGCGAACCCAGTAATTTTCTTTATTATATTGTTAAGGGGGCCTATGATGTTTATGCAAATGGTAACAAAGTCTCGACTTTGTCGGAAGATGATGTCTTTATGGGTGAAATGTCTTTCTTGCTCAACAACCGGCGGAGTGCAACGGTTATTGCCGCCACAGAAGGCAAACTTATCAAGGTATCCAAAAAGGATTTTGTCGAAGCGGTCAAATTGAAGCCCCATTATGCACTTTTTCTTTCCCGTCTCCTGGCACAAAGGATACAACGCTCCAATATTAATTCGGCTGCTTCAGAAGAAAAAAAGCGCCGTTGAGCGTTTCTATAGCTATATAATTATTTTTGATAAACCAGGTTTCTTTTACCAGTATATATATTATAATTAAATAAGGTGAAAATGGATGTCTAATTTTGAAACAAAGGCACTACGCCAGGAACTTGAACATTTTCGAGCGGAAAAAGAAAAGGTTCGTGCCGTCGTAGGCCAGATCGGCGGAAAAAGCAGTGCCCATATAGACAAAATTGTAAACATTATTTTTATCCTGGCGATTGTTGTGCTTTTTCTCCTCGATTTGCTGAGGCACCTTTCCGGATTCCCCATGCCCCTTCCTCCATTGATATCGCTTGAACTGGGGCTGCTTCTGGTATCGATTAAAATTATATGGATGATGCATAAACAAGCCAAAGTTGAGCATTTTCAATTCTGGATACTTAACTCCATCGAGTTCAGACTTACCGATATTTCCAGAAGGATTCAGAAGATTGAACAAAAAGCTGAAGACAACGGTTGATAGGCGGGCAAACAATCGACTAAAAGAATCCCGCAAATTATCGCCTTTTGCAATTTCCAAGGTTTGGGATCCGGCTGATAACGCTTTATCAGCTCTGTCCTTAACTACATATCAGAATTAAGGAGGATTTCACATGGCCTCTCATGTCAACGAATTATCGATCAATTATCAAGAGGAAGAGCTTCTTGTAGTCAAGGAACTGGACAAGGTAGTTCTCTCCAGTGGGGCGTGGGCTACAGTAATGTTCAAGTACCAGCAGTGGGACAAAGCCAAGCAGCAATACAGTCCCGAGCGCTACACAATTCGCCGGTACCGCAAAGTTGGTGACGACTACCGTCAGCAGTCGAAATTCAACATCTCAAGTAACGATCAGGCAAAAAAGATTATCGACGCCCTTACAAAATGGGTTAACGAGTAGGACCGATAAATAAAAACGGTGCTTATCGTTTTACAATGCCCAGCACATTCGGCAGCAGGGGAACGGTACTGATATCGAGTCCGGCCATGCCGCATTGCTCGATTTTCCGGCTGGGATGGGAAAGGTAAAAACAGGCCGGGGATCCACCCTCAAGGTACATCATCCGTTTAATATCCAGGGGAAGTTTCCTGATTATATTGATAAAATCGTGGACCGTATAGGGCGAGCGAGAATAAAGGAAATGGATATCTCCGCCTTTATCAACAGCCAGTGCTGCTATGCTGTTACGTTTCTGCTGCTTTTTCCAGACATTTTTTCCCCGGCAACTCAACATACGAATACTCTGAAAAAGAGACTGATACTGCTTTGTTATTGTATCGAAATTATCACATTCCATATCAAAAATCGCTGCATCGGGCATGTTCTTTTTCAGGGGATCGAATGCAAACAGGCACTTATGGTTTTTTCGAATGTGGCTGTTATTGATATGACTGCGGGTTTTCATATAGCCGATACTTCTGACCGAATCGGTTTGAAACATCGCCGCATTAATCGCCGCCACACATCCGTACTTTTCCGCCCATTCATTCAGGGGCATTGGACGGTCCCCGGTTTCCGACCGGCACAACAATTTAAATTGATACCTGTCAGGATCGATTCTCAGTACAATAATCTTTGAGTCGCCGGCAGCAGCTTTCCGGGGCGAATTAAATTCACCAAGCCATAAGCCATCATCGAGCCTGGTCCATGGATCAACCGCAGAACAGAGCAGAAGCGGCATGATGGCAGTCGGTAGCACTGCAATCATAAATTTCTTTACTTTATTCAATATTACAATCATCGGCAAGCTGAAAAACCGGCATAAAGGGTGTTTTAATTAACTGTTTATTTTGATTACGCCCAGGTAATCAAAATAAATGATGTTAATAATAAAATCACCTCTTAACCAGTTCATTTCCAGCTTCTGTTTCCACCCCTGCATCCTTCTGAGGTTCTATATCCATATCGGACAAAACCTCTATCGCCTTCTGGTAGGTTTTCTTTGTCTGGACTCCGGTAAGAGCATAGACTGCCGTTTTATTTTTCACGAAAACAACATAAGGTATCCCTGATACACTAAAAGCTGAAGCGATCTTTGGGTTTTTATCCACATTGATTTTATACACCGATGCTTTCTCTTTATTCTTCTCTGCAATTTTTTCCAGCATAGGAGACAGAATTTTGCAGGGCATGCACCAATCTGCATAGAGATCAAAGAGTAACAATCGGTCGCCAGCCGATTCGATAATGGAGTTGAGTTCATCGGCCGAAGAGATAACCTTTATGGCAGATTTTTCTTCAGCCTTCTCAGACTTTTTCTCCGCCGATAACACCATTCCACTCAGCAATACGATTGCCATTATGAGTAATGAATATCTTGTTTTCATACTAACCCTTTCTAAACAAACAGATTATAGGCTGCATTATCCGCTTCGTTGAGGTAATAGGAGACCCCACCGAATTCGATGCCGTCGATAAGTTCTTCCTTTTTAATTCCCATAATATCCATGGACATGGAACAGGCGACAAAGCGGATATTGTTTGATTGGGCCTGGTCTACCAGTTCCTGGAGAGAAAAAACGTTTTTCTTTTTCATAACCTGCTGCATCATTGCCGTTCCCATGCCGCCCATATTCATTTTGGACAGCTTTGTCTTTTCCGGCCCCCGGGGCATCATCATACCGAACATTTTCTCTATGATCGACTTTTTGATTTTAACGCCATTCTGTTTTTTCCGAAGCAGATTAAGACCCCAGAAAGTGAAGAAAAGGACGACTTCGGACCCCATTGCTGAGGCTCCGTTAGCGATAATAAAGGCTGCCATCATCCTGTCGAGATCATTGGAAAAGATCACCATAGTCTTCTTATTACCCGCAGGTTGTTCGACCGCGCAGACATCCTCCCGTCGGCCCTTTTGAATTACCGCTTTAAATGCTCCATTTTCAGGAGCGAGGGAGAGAAGGGTATTGGCCGTGCGAGTACACCAGGCCGGAACATCAAGAGCAAACCCCTGATCGGTGGCGGTAATTTCTACCCTTTGTCCTTCCGATGCGCTGTCCACGGCTTTTTTCAGTTGCATAATGGGTCCCGGACATTGCAGTCCACAGGCATCCACTTTTACCATATCCTTGGGATTTTCATTCTGCGCAGGTGAAGAACAGGCCGGTGCGGTAATCGTTTTCAGATAAACCGGATCATAATCGGGCGTCTGTATCGATGAATAGGTTGTAAAACCACCCGAAAGATTTTTTGCCGAAAAACCATGCTGCGACAGAATACGGGTGGCAAGATAGCCCCGTAATCCGATCTGACAGTAAACCATAACTTCCTTATTTTTATCGAGATCCTTCAATTTGCCGCGAAGCTCGTCGATGGGAATGTTCATCGAGCCATCAATCGATCCCTGTTCGTGTTCCTCAACGGTGCGCACATCCAGAAGAAGATGTTTTTGAGGATCAAACCGGGTGATATCTTCTGCATAAAAAATATCGGCCAGCTTATCACGGATATTTTCGGCCACAAAACCGGCCATATTGACCGGGTCCTTTGCGCTCCCGAAAGGCGGTGCATAAGCAAGCTCCAGCTCGGTGAGATCATCGATTGTCAGACCATGACGAATTGCCGTGGCGAAAACATCGATCCGTTTATCAACGCCCTTTTTTCCCACAATCTGGGCGCCAAGGACTTTGCCCGTATCGGGGGCAAACAGAAGTTTTATCGAAAGCGGATACGCGCCGGGATAATAGGTTGCATGACTCGCCGAGTGAGTATACGATTTAATATAGGGAATTTCGCACCGCTGCGCATTCTTTTCGTTGATACCCGTGACAGCAATTGCCAGGTCGAATACCTTACAAACCGCTGTTCCCTGGGTGCTTTTATATTCCGAATCCTTTCCTGCAATTGTATCCGCAGCGATCCGTCCCTGACGATTTGCCGGACCCGCCAACGGCACATGAACCCTTTTTCCCGAGATAAAATCGGTCACTTCGATAGCATCGCCGACCGCAAAAACATCATCAACACTGGTTTTCATCCGATTATCAACAGCAATTGCGCCCTGCTCTGTAAGATCAATGCCGGAATTTTTTAGAAATGTTGTGTCCGGCTTCACCCCGATAGCCAAAACCACAAAATCGGCGATTGGACCGGGACCCTTTGCAAGGTTGAGCCTGATCTTATCATCTTTTGTGGTTTCAAATG
>WJLZ01000016.1 GCA_014728215.1 Chitinivibrionales bacterium | reverse complement strand
GAAAATGTCCGTTTAAATAAAATCCATTTTCACCCTATAGAAAGCGAACAGACCGAAGAGCGCGCGTTCCGCTCGGGCCAGTTGCATGTTACCAATAGCGTGCCGACACAGAAAATCGAACATTATAAAGAAAACGAGCCGGAGGCCCTGCGGATTGATCCCTATCTCGGGACCTATTATTACCTGCTGAATATTGACCGTTTGCCACTTGACAATATTCTTGTCCGCAAAGCCCTGTCGATGGCTATTGACCGGAAAGCAATAGTCGAGAATGTGCTCAAAGGAGGACAGCTCCCGGCCTATCATTTTACCCCACCGAATACAGCAGGGTATACTTCACAAAATCAGGTCGAGTCGAACCCGGAAATGGCACGGAAACTGCTCGCCGAGGCCGGCTATCCAAACGGCGAAGGGTTCCCCGCAATCGAGATTCTTTACAATACCCTTGAGTCGCACCAGCTTATCGCGCAGGCAATCCAGGAGATGTGGAAAAAAGAGCTCAATATCGGAGTTTCGCTTATCAATCAGGAATGGAAAGTGTTTCTGAATACCCAGAAAGAGAAAACATTCGACATCTCCCGCGCCGGATGGATCGGCGATTATAACGACCCCAACACATTCCTTGACATGTGGATTTCGGGCGGCGGCAATAATCACACAGGCTTTGCCAATGCAGCATACGACAGCCTGATCAAAGAGGCGTCTCTTGCAGACGACACCGACTCCCGTTTCTCATATTTCCAGCAGGCCGAGACAATTCTTATGGAACAGGTACCCGTTATCCCGATCTATTTCTATACAAGCCTTTCTCTGATACACCCTTCGGTTAAAGGATGGCACCCGACTATCCTGGATCATCATCCCTATAAGGCGGTTTACCTGGAAGAATAAAACCACAGATTGCACAGATTTACACAGATATATCTGATAGCAATATTTTAGAATGGAGTGAGAAATGGAGAACTTTCCTTTTAAGGATGAAACCTTTAAAATTAATGGCGCTTGTTTTGAAGTTTATAATGAAATGGGTTCTGGATTTCTGGAATCTGTCTATCAGGAAAGCCTTGAAATTGAGTTTGAGAATCAAAGTATACCTTATATATCGCAACCAGAAATTCGTATTAAATTTAAAAAAAGGGAATTAAAATCGAAGTACAAGCCGGATTTCCTTTGCTATGATAGAATAGTTGTCGAACTGAAATCCGTCAGCAAGTTAACCGATGAACATCGTGCACAAATATTAAATTATCTAAAAGCAACAAATATGAAAATCGGCCTATTGATAAATTTCGGCCATTTCCCAAAACTTGAATATGAACGTTTTATATTATAAAAATCTCTTAAACAGCTTTTTTAATTCTTACATTATCGATAATTCTATTTTCTTGTATCTGTGATAATCTGTGCAATCTGTGGTTGTTTATGATTTCATTTATAATACGAAGAGTAATCGAGACCATCCCGACACTGCTTATTATAGCGACGGTGACCTTTTTCATGGTGCGCCTGGCGCCGGGTGGGCCGTTTTCATCGGAGAAAAGTGTCTCGCCCGAAGTGCTTGAAAATCTCAACGAGCATTACGGGCTCGATAAGCCGATCACCACACAATATGTCAACTATCTTGCCAATATTCTGAAAGGCAACCTGGGGCCATCGTTCAAGTATCCCAACCGGACTGTCAATGAACTTATCGGCAATTCATTCCCGGTGTCGATGCAGCTCGGGTTGCTTGCCTTGATCTTTGCGCTTTTCCTGGGGCTCAGCGCAGGCATTATCGCCTCGCTTCGATCCAATTCCATGGCCGATTATGTGCCCATGACTTTTGCCATGGTGGGAATATGTATCCCGACCTTTGTTGTGGGCCCTTTGCTCGCCCTGCTTTTCGGGTTGAAACTCGGATGGGTGAATGTGTCCGGATGGTACTCTTTCAGCGATCGTATTCTCCCGGCAATCACCTTGGGGCTTCCGTACGCAGCCTATATCGCCCGGCTGAGCAGGAGCGGCATGCTGGAGATTCTTCCGCAGGATTTTATCCGCACCGCCCGCGCCAAAGGTGTACCCGAATGGAAAATTATCCTCAAACATGCACTCAAAGGAGGACTTCTTCCGGTAGTCTCCTTTTTAGGTCCGGCAACTGCAGGCATAATCACCGGTTCTTTTGTTGTGGAGACCATTTTCCAGGTGCCCGGCCTTGGTCGCCATTTTATCAATGCTGCATTTAACCGCGATTACACCATGGTGCCGGGCATTGCCCTGTTTTATGGCTCACTGATGATCGTTTTCAACATGCTTGTCGATATCACTTATGCATGGCTCAACCCCCGTATCAGGCTTGGTGAATGATGAAACCGGACATCGAAAAAGGAACCTCGTTGTATAAAGATGCCTTTTACCGCCTGGTAAGGAACAAGGCTGCCGTGTTCGGCTTTTTCTGCCTGATAACGACGATACTGCTGTCGCTGCTGGCGCCACTGATCGCGCCCTATTCCTATTCCGCACAGGACCTGGCACTGGGGGCATCCGGTCCATCCATGAAACACCTTCTGGGAACCGATATTTTAGGACGAGACCTCCTGACCCGCATTCTTTACGGAGGGCAAATCTCCTTCCTGGTCGGTTTCAGCGCAACCGCGGTTTCACTGGTTATTGGTGTTCTCTATGGCGCGGTTTCGGGCTACCTGGGCGGAAAAACCGATTCTGCGCTGATGCGTTTTATCGATATCATGTATGCCTTTCCTTTCACCATTTTCGTGATCATTCTCATGGTGTTTTTCGGAAGAAATATCGTACTTTTGTTCTGCGCAATCGGTGCGGTTGAGTGGCTGACCATGGCGCGGATAATCAGAGGCCAGGTGCTGACCTTGAAAAAACAGGAATTTATCGAAGCCGCTGCTGCAATGGGCCTGCCGCTTCACAAAATTGTAGTCCGTCACCTGATACCCAATGTTTTAGGACCGATAATTGTTTATACGACATTAACGATTCCGCAGGTCATGCTGCTTGAGGCATTTCTCAGCTTTTTAGGTCTTGGCGTACAGCCGCCCATGAGTTCCTGGGGGCTTCTTATCAAGGAAGGCGCCGATTCGATGGAACAGTACTGGTGGCTCCTGATCTTTCCGGGACTGGCGCTGTCGATCACGCTGTTTTCTCTGAATTTTTTAGGTGACGGCCTTCGGGATGCTTTAGACCCCCGGGCGGCAAAGGATTAATCGATGTCTCTGCTTTCCGTCAAAAATCTTCACACCTCCTTTTATACCCGTAACGGTATCGTGCGCGCGGTTAACGACATCAGCTTCTTTATCGACAAAGGAGAAACGCTGGGCATTGTCGGAGAGTCGGGATCGGGTAAGTCGGTGCTCTGCTATTCGATTCTCGGACTGATTCCGCAGCCACCGGGCAAGATTGAAAACGGAACAGCGCTCTTTGACGGCTGCGATGTGCTTCACTGCCCTCAAGGTAAGCTGCGGTCGATCAGGGGAAACCGTATCGGTATGATATTCCAGGATCCCATGACCTCGCTCAACCCTTTTCTCCGCGTGGGCGATCAACTTGTCGAGCCGCTCAGAATTCATCGAGGGCTCTCGAAAAAAGAAGCTTTTGCAAAAGGTATCGATGCACTCAATGAGGTTGGTATTCAGGATGCTTCCCGACGGATGGCGCAGTATCCGCACGAATTTTCCGGCGGCATGCGCCAGCGGGTGATGATCGCCATGGCGCTGATAACCCGTCCGGACCTCCTTATCGCGGATGAACCTACCACCGCTCTGGATGTCACGGTGCAGGCACAGATTCTTGAGCTGATCAGCGCGCTCCAGAAAAAGCACAACAGTGCCGTTATCCTTGTGACACACGACCTCGGCGTTATTTCGAGCAGTTGTAAACGGGTTATTGTCATGTACGCGGGGAAAATCATGGAATCGGGAACAACAGAGAAGATTTTTCTTCATCCGCAGCATCCCTATACGCTTGCACTGCAGAAATCCATGCCCTCATTTGCTCAAAAAGGCGAAGAGCTGTATACCATACCCGGTCTTCCACCGGATGTATCGAAGGAAACACAAGGATGTCCCTTTGCTCCACGATGCGAATTCCGCACGGAAAAGTGCGAGAGCCATCCATGCCCGTTGAAGAAAAACGAAAACGGGCATGCAACTGCATGTATTCGAATAAACGATAAAGAAATAAGATTATAATTATGACTGAACCTGTCCTTACCCTGACTGATATCAAAACACATTTTCCGCTCTACAGTGGAGCGATTATTAAACGACGGTATGGTGAAGTGCGCGCTGTTGACGGCGTCGGTTTATCGCTTGCCCGGGGTGAAATATTCGGTCTGGTCGGTGAATCGGGGTGCGGGAAATCGACTCTTGCGCGCACGATCATTCACCTGACCCCTCTTACCGGCGGACAGATTCACCTGCACGGCAAAAACATGAGCAGGCCCTCCAGAAATGAAATGAGAAAACTCCGGAGCACGGTACAGATGATCTTTCAGGATCCTTATGCCTCCCTTGACCCCCGCATGACCGTGTTTGATTGTATTGCCGAAGCAGTTCAGATTGAAAACCGCTATTCCCGGAAAGAGCGCTTCGACAGGGTTGCCGAACTCATGGAAATGGTAGGACTCGCACCAAAATACATACTGAAATATCCACATGAATTTTCGGGTGGGCAGCGCCAACGAATCGCCATTGCCCGAACTCTGGCACTCAAGCCGGAAATCATTATCGCCGATGAGCCGGTCTCGGCGCTCGATGTCTCCATTCAGGCACAGATTATCAACCTCCTTGCAAAACTCTGCACCGACATGTCGTTGACCATGCTCTTTATCTCGCACGACCTCTCGGTGGTCAAGCATATTTCGCAGCGGATTGGCGTGATGTATCTCGGTAAAATCATGGAGACCGGCCCTGCAACCGATATATTTACTGAGCCGCGACACCCTTACACAAAAGCCCTTATCAGCGCCGTGCCCCTCGTCGACTTTCATAAAGAACGCAATCGCAAGCGGATCATTCTCTCCGGCGATCCCCCCTCACCGATCAACCCGCCCTCAGGATGCCCCTTTCACCCCCGATGCCCTTTTGCAAAGCAGGAATGCGCCGTAACTGTTCCCGCGCTCGAGGGCCTGCATGACAAACCGGAACAGATGGTCGCGTGTATTCGGAAATATGATGAGGATGTTGTGGGGAAAGGGGGTCAGGGCTGGAAATGAGCGCACGAGCGCACGAAGTTACGAGCGTACGAGAGGAGCAAACAATCGTCCTTCTCCTCGTCCCGCTGTGCTGAGCCCGCGACGCACTGTGACACACTGTCGAAAGGAGCGTGTAGAAGTATCGAAAAATCCTCCCCGGAATCCTGCTTACTCAAGGGATTCCAGAAACTGCAGTATCGGCGCAACGACCTTGTAGCCTCTGCTTTCATTGTGCAGCTCGTGACTCAGGTTTTCGAATTTGAGCGCAATGATATCAGGAGATAATTCTTTCGCCCGCGCAACATCGTTGTCGCAAATCCAGTCGGATTGAAGCAGCATCACGGGGCAGGTGATTTTGGTAAGATCATCGGTGCAGTCGTACTGCAGGAACCATTGTTCAAAAGCTTTCAGTGCTTCGGGATCGACTTTGCGGCGGCTCTGCGCCCAGTAGCGATAGAATGCAGGATCTGCGCCGGGGAACCGCTTGCTCAGGAGCGCTGCGAGTTCATTGACGCTGAATGAATCGCCGGCCAGTTGTTTCATCGAAGGCGTTTTTGAGACGCGGGACCGGATCGTTTCTGAGAACATCGGAGAATCGCCGATAACAAGCGCTTTCACCGAAACTTTTGCAGCGACACGCATGGCAACCATGCCTCCCAGAGAGTGACCGAATATGATCGGAGTCTCTTTTATCCGTTGAGCAATAAGTGCCGAAACATCCGTGGCATAGTCATCAACTGCATAACTGCCGTCGGCCCGTCCGGATTCCCCATGTCCCCTGAAATCCAGCGCGAAAATATGCCGTCGTGGGAGCAGAAAAGGAATAATCGGCAGAAACGACTGCCACCGGACGCTGATCCCGTGCAAAAGAATGAGCGGTGGTCCGTTAGGGGGCCCTTCGGTGTAGTGAAGGCGGATTTTGCCGGATGAAAGGTATTTGCTTTGTAGAATTTTTCTCTCCCGATCGGATTTTCCGGAACTTTTTGTCGATTTGATGGTCTAAAAATAAGTAATTTTGATGGGCGAAAGTAATTTTAATTGTTGAATCGTATCAATCCGGTATATTTTATAAATCATCAATATTGCAAGGAGAAGATTTATGAAAAAGCGTAACAGCAGTATCTTCAGCACTGTTCTATTATCGTTGGTGCTTTTAATCGATGCTCAGGCAGCATCCCCTGAACCGATCAGTTCAACTATCACCGACGTAACGGTTTATTCCGATCGTGCGCTGGTCCTGCGAACAGGATCGCTCAGTCTATCCCCCGGCAAGCATGTTATCAGTTTCGAGAATCTTCCCAAAGCGATCGACCGTCATTCAATACAGGTAAGCGGTACCGGAAACGCTGTTTTGTATGATATCCGGTTTCTTACAAAGCATCTCGATGGCCTTGATTCGACAGCCCATAAAAAGCTGTTGATGAGAAAAGAGACGCTTGAGGATTCTCTTGTTTTGTGCGACAATCTCACTGCGCAGGCCCAGGCCGAACGGACATTTGTCGATAATATCACCAAAAAGCTGACAGCGGTTGCCCAGGAAAAAGATACTCCAGTGGAACTCGATCCCGATAAATGGATTAAAATGGTTGATTTCTACCGCTCGAAATTGAGTGAACTGGACAAGGAAACCAGATCGACGGTGCATCTCAAAAGGGAGCTGAAAGAACGCCTTGACAAAGTTAACAGGGAAATACAGGATCTGGGCGTGCAGAAAAGCACAATGAAAAATGTCGTTGAAGTCACCGTTAATCAAAAGAATGCGGGGACGCTTAAACTAACGCTTTCATACATTGTTCACGGTCCAACCTGGTATCCGTCCTATGATCTCCGGGCATCGACCGCAAAAAAGTCCATGACCGTTGTCTACAACGCCATGGTGCGGCAAAGCACCGAAGAAGACTGGAAAAATGTCAAGCTCAATCTCTCAACGGCACGGCCGTCGGTAAGCGGCCGGCACCCCGAGCTGCAGCCCTGGTATGTGCAGCAATCACGGCCGGTAGTTTATTCGAGCCGTGGGCTCTCCAAAGCAAAGCGGGCTGCGGCCCCCAGCGCCATGGCCAACCAGATGTTTATAGCTGAAGAGGCCGAAGCGCTGGGCGATCTGGCGCTCGAACCCGAACCGGTGATGGAAACCCGGAGCGCAACAGTCGAAACAAAAGCGACCTCGGTTGTCTACGCAATTAAAGGAAAATCCACAATCGAGTCCGACAACCAGGAGCACCGGGTCAGTGTCACCGCACTGGATTTCCCGGTATCGTTCCGTTACTCTTCTGTTCCAAAGCTTGCGCCGAATGCATATCTCAAAACGAAAGCAACCAACACAAGTGATTTCATGCTGCTTGCCGGAAAAGCCAATATTTTCATGGATGACAACTTTGTCGGTAATTCACAGATGGATCAGGTGTCGCCCTCCGAAGAATTCTGGACATTTCTCGGCGTCGATGACGGAATCGGGATCGAGCATAAGCTTATCAAAAAGTACCACTCCAAAGAGGGCGTTATTAACAAGAAGAAAAAGCTGATCTACGAATATCTTATCACGATCAAATCGAATAAAAAGAACGAAGAAGAGCTTGTTGTGTGGGACCAGATACCTGTCTCGAATAATAAAGAGATTGTCGTTTCATTGATAGAGCCCGATATAAGCGACAAGACAAAGGATATCAAGATGAACGAACATAATTATATCGAATGGTTTTTCAAGGTTAAACCCGGGCAGGAGCTGAAAGTCCCGTTCAAATTTTCGGTTGAATATCCTGAGGGAATGCAGGTTGATGGGCTGGAGTGAAAATCCGCTAAAGGTTTTTTCTTGTTTTTTCGATAAAAGGAATAAAGCAACAGAAGGAAAGACCTATGGAAAATCAGAATATCAAAAACAGCCCATTTTCGCGCTCTATCCAAAGCCCTTGTATCACCATTGATGTCCCTGCATATCTTACGCCCTGGGATGTTGAGGATGTGATTTTTAAATCCCTCAGAAAAATGGACCGGGCCGACGCCGTATATATCATTGATTTTTCATCGGTTAAAAATATCTACAGCGCGACGGCAAAACTTATTCTTCGCCTCTATGACCGTGCAAAACGGCTCAACGCGCCCCTTCATATCGCCAATACCTGTCAACCGGTACAAAATGCACTTAAAACGCTGAAAATCGATGAGCGTGTGCCGGTGATGGATGAGGTTGCGGTTATGTAGGAAGGAATGGGGACGGAGCTAGTTTAGAAGTTTAAGCAGATTTGTATTTTTGTTCGGTTCGCGATTCCTTAAACTTCTAAACTTATTCCGTCCCCAAATTTTCTGCATCCCACATTCTAAGCCCCGGAACATTATCGAAATGATTGTCATATGAAACCATCACCGAGCCGGTTTCCAGCGCATGGGCTGCAATCCAGATATCATTGATTGGAATCGGGGCGCCGGCCAGTTTGAGCGACTGTTTTACCTGCGCAAAAAAGACCGCAGTATCAAATGTGGCATTGAGGATTTTGACCGTTGACCGGGTGAGAAACTTATCGAGAATCTTTTTGTTGTCGCGTTCCTTATTTCCACCTTTAAATCCGAACAGCAGCTCTCCTACAACAAATGTTGACATATATACAATGTCGGCATTCGCAATCTGCTCAAATACCGATTGATCGCCGGCCATCAGGCGAGAATATGCATTCGTATCGAGCAGGACCTTGCTCATTCCCACTCCTCAGGCTCGATTCTCCGCAACTCCTGCACCGCTGTTTCAAACTCCCGTTCCTCTTCTTTAGACCAGACGCCGCAGAATTCCCTGAACTCATCCGCATGCTTGCCCGGAGCCGGCTTAATACCCAAAGACTGCTCAAGAAGCTTTTTTATCAGCTTATTCAGGCTCGTTTTTTCCGTGCGGGCTTTAGAACGAAGCATTCTCTCCAGAGGACCATCAATATTGTGAATCGTTATTGAACTCATACTTACCTTCTTTGGAATCACTTAATGAATCATATAATGGTTCAATTATTATTGAATTATAGTTTATTCTAATCCTTTATGCAACCCTTTAGAAATTTTATTGAGTCCTCTGATAAAAAAAAAGGCAACTTCTCCGATCCCCCATCGGAAAAGCTGCCTTGAATTAACTTAAAATACGATTCTGAGTATGCCTGTTTATCGCTAAAAGGCGCATACTGCCAGCATTACATTTTAATCATCTTTTCGGTAAATACTATCCCATCATTGTCTTTTACAGTTATCATATTGACACCCCGGTGGAGAATCGACCGGGAAACACGTATCTGTTGACTTTGGATCTTTCGTGAATAGATAAGCTTACCAAGCCCGTTGTACACCTCAATCCGTACATTTTTTCGCTCACTTAAGGAAAGCGTTAAACCATCGGAAGAAGACTTGTTAATTTTAATACCACGGCAATCTTTAACCCCGACATTCTCCCAGAGAGCGTTCATTCTCGGATCGATTTCGGTATCGGTGCCATCGATTGTATAGGTGTCACGATTATTGAAGTCGTCGATATATCCGGGAGCGATATCTTCGACCGGATCGCTGATCCAGATGTCACCGTGCCAGGCGATATATGCAATGCCATCAGGATTATTAATAGTATCGAACTCGCAATAATTATGACTGAAAGGCATTGTCTGTTCTCGAATGAAATTGAGTCCTATAATATTTGCGCCATTACTGCAATCTCTTCCTTCCGGCGCCCACCCGGTTACCATTAATGCCCAATGGTCGGAATTGCAAGACCATCCTCCAAGCGTAAGATTCCCTCCGCCAATCACCTGTTGTCTCCCCACATAGATTCCGTTATCATTGTCATAAATTTCGTTAATAAGGGATGAATCAAGGGCCCAGTCATCCCACATATACCACATACTGTCTCCACCCATCCAGATAGCGCCGACATTGCCGTCAACGCCGACAGTCTGATCCTGGCTTATAGACATGTTAACCGTATCCACATTGTGTATTGCAACACGGGAATGATAGCCGTTATTATTATTAATGCAATAAAGCGCCGAAGGAGAGATACCGTGTCCGCAGCCACCAACATAATCATGCCACTGGGAAATTGTTTGGGATGATGAAATATTATCTGCATTCGGAAGTCTTGTCCAGGCACCATCCCCTTGATAGGCGCCGATCAGGATTTTTGCATCTCCGGATAATTGAAATTGATTTGATTGTGCCGAAGTAGAAGCAACATGCTGCCGGTCTCCAGTCTGTACATTCACCCGGTATATTTCGTTATTCGATTCCGAATTAGTAAACCAAACCCATTCTCCCCGGGGCCATTCCAGGAGTGCTGACCATATTTTCCCGTTTCCCATATCACCGCCACTGGGAACGGTACAGAGTTTTTTAACTGTCTTGTTCACTCCTCCGATCGTGGCAACCGCAACGTGCCATCCGCCATCATTGTATAAAAAGGCACAATGGGTTCCATAGGAATTGATCTGCGATGAACGTGCATCCAGACGGTTATCGGTGGTTACCAGAAAAATCGAATCGACCCATCGATTGTCTTTAATAATGTTTGCCTGGATACCGTCAATTTCACCATTGTAATCGCAAACACTAATTCCGGATACGGCGTTACTGTTTGAGTAAAATGACAGGAAAATACAACAAAATGCAGAAAACGAAAAGAAAAGCCTTTTCATGGAACGCTCCCCCTGATTTGAGATTTAAAAATTGCAATACCCTTTTGCTTCATGACCCTGAAACTGACAGGACACCTTTTGCTTATACTTCATAATATAATGGAAACCGGGCCAATATTCAGAAATTATTTTAAGAAATTTTCATGGTAAACGGTCCTTTCAACCTGTAAAAGGGGCTAAAATTCCAGCAGTGTCGATTATGGTTAATCAGCAGAAATCTGAATAAAATATTTAGAACACAGTCAGGTTCGAGCACCTGTTCGAATGACCAACCCCCTAAAAGCTTTGCTTTATCGTACTGTAAATTCAGCACTCCGCTCTACGCTCTCTTTGTATCCAATCCGGATCGCTTTTGCCCGTAGGGCTGTCGTACCTTTCTCCAGTTTTATCGGCCCGGTATACAGAAGCCAGCGGGGATTTTCTCCTTTATCGAACGAACAGGCAATCGATGATCCCTGCGTTGCGCAATGAATTTGAAGCGCCAACGGACCTTTGAATGTGCCGCCATCGGAAGCGGGATCGATACCCGGGGTGTCTTCACAAATTGGCACAAATACCGGCGGGGCGGTCTGCGGCTGAACTCCCGATG
>WJLZ01000015.1 GCA_014728215.1 Chitinivibrionales bacterium | reverse complement strand
TAATACGGCCGTCCGGACGGATTTTGTGGCGCCCTGAGAATTCCGGATGCTCAACGACATTGATCGTAATTACATCGCCGGGTTGAAGAACATATTCTTCTGTTTCCCCGTAACAGAGAACAGTGATAAGAAGACAGAATATGCATACAAATAAGCGTGACATAAAAATATTTACAAGTCCCGCCCAAGACTTAAGCCTTCCTTAAAGAAATATAACATTTGCCTTTACCCGGGCTGCAATTGCCTGTCAAGTTGTATAACGTGCCTAATATAATTTATTGGCCTTAATATAAATACAATATATATGATTTCTGTAAGATAATAATTATATAGTTTGGTGTAAAATACATTCAAGTAAATTTTGAGAAATTCTTCATAAATATTTGTTAATACTAATGGATAGGCCAATATCTCTATTATCGGTTATATGCGCAGATCTTTTTAGGCTTCTTATGAAAATTTCTTAATTTTGTAGTCGTCTTTGAAATTTTCGGGTATTTATCCCCGAATTCTATAATAGAGGTTCTTTTTGCAAAAATTGTGACCCTTTGAATTATTTTAATTTTAGGTAGTTATCTGTACAGGTATCCATAAAGAGGTCTATTATGAAAAAACTTCTTGTAATCATTTTTGTTCCGATACCGTTATTCTTTGGAGGGTGTTATACGCAATTGGCAACAATAAATAGAACGGGAGCTGAGACGGCAGTTGCTCCGGATTCCACAGCAAAGCAATTGGCCGAACAGAATGATACGGTCTATATTGAAGACAGAGAAATCTGTTACTGGACCAGAGATTTCTGGGGATATCCGGTTTTACGATGCCACGAATCGTATTATTCACACGACTGGTTCCGTTATAACCATTCTCCCTGGTGGCACCAATACGACCCCTATTGGTCCGATTATGGACGGTGTCCGCGCTATTACTATTATGACCATTCATGCGGTTGCTGCCGGTATTATTACGACGCCCCCTTTTCCGGAGGCGGCGGGTCCGGTTCATCGGGAGGGGGCACTTCCGAAGGACGACAGCGGCGCTCGAGATCTTACGGAGTTCCCAATCGCAGTGCCCCGGAAGCTTCGTCTTCATCGAAGCTGGAAGGCAAATCACCGTCACCATCTTCGCAAACTGCCCCTCAAGCTCCACCCCCGGCAGAATCGGAACCCGAAACACGTCAGAGAAGAAGGCGAAGTCCACGCTCTATCATAAAAAATTATAACCGATCCGAACCATCGCAGAACTCCAGGACCGGATCAAAAAAACAGACATCCGAAGCAAGCTCACAAGGTAAGAATTCTTCGGCGGCTTCACAGTCTTCTTCCTCATCAAAGACAGAAAAGCCGGAAGCCGATAGCTCTGAGCCGGAAGATAAAAAACGACGAAGAAGAAATCCCAGGAGTTGGTAATGAAAAACAGTTTTAAATTCTGCATGCTTTGTGTTCTTATCGCTACAACAGGCATTTTTGCAAATGTTCGGATCGTTCACCGTACGGGGGTTGGTGCCCGGGCTTACTCAATGGCAAATAATTACGTGGCAATTGCAAAAGATCTGTCATCAACCTATTGGAATCCTGCCGGTTTGGCATTTCTTCCGGTGCGTGAATTTCAAATGTCGCTTTTCGGACAAAGTCAGGAGAGTGTTTCCTCCTTTTTTGATAATATCGAAATTGACAACATGCAGCGACTACATCTGTTGCAGTGCGGGTTTGTGCATGCACTTCCGACTTCCCGGGGGGGGGTCAGCCTGGCGGGTGCCTATCAGAATCCGATTATATTTGATGATATCAACACATTCTCGGGAACCTTTCAGGATACAACTGTTTCAAGCACCTATCGCACATTCGGAGGCCTGAATTTCTGGACCGGAGGATTCGGAATACAGGTTGCACCCGGAACCGGGATCGGTGTTTCTGTATCCCTCGTTACCGGAAGAGAAAATACCCGTGATCAATTCAGCATAAGCTATCCCGGCATAAGCGAACAAGACGATTATAATATCGAAACCGGCTATCTTGGGTATGATCTCAGGGCAGGATTTCTCTATTCCTATCAGGAAAAGGCTTTCTGGGGGATCCGCCTGGTATTTCCCAGTCGAATCCGGTTTACCGAGGAATATTCCGACGGTATTTCCGATGGAACCGGAACACTTTATTCATCCTACCGTGCCGTTTTCGGTTTTGCCATGGAATTGCCGTTCATGGTTTTTTCTACCGAAGTCAATATGCGGGCTCCATATACCTATGTATTTCCCAATGAAAATATTATTAAAAAAAGCCCTGCAGCGAAAACAAAAGTCGGCGGCGGTCTTGGTATCGAAATACCGCTTGTTGTCACCCCTCTGTTAATTCGGGCCGGATATGCTTACAATGAATTTGATACCCATGCTTTTGTGGTTAAATATAACGACACCGACGAACAATTCACTGATGCCCCCTGGAGTTCCGATGGCATCACTGCAGAAAAAGACAAGCATCTGATAACTGCCGGTCTTGCTTGGCTTTTAGGTAACTGGAATTTTGAACTGGCCTACGGCTACCAGTTCTGGGAGCTTAACACAAACAATACACTTTTTCAGGAATATGATATGCATAGAGTACTGGCGTCATTTTCCATGCGATTTTAGGAGAGAACAGACAATTACTGTGTAAAACCATGAAATCAGGAGATGCATGAAAAAAGTATATCTGTACACAGACGGCGCCTGTTCGGGCAATCCCGGTCCCGGAGGATACGGCGCTATTTTAAAACACGGCAGCAGAGAAAAAGAATTCTCACAAGGCTACAGTAATACCACAAACAACCGTATGGAGTTAATGGCGGTTATCGCAGGTCTTGAAGCGCTCAAGGAGTCGTGTGAAGTCCATGTTGTTTCGGATTCCCAATATGTGGTAAATGCCATGAATAAAGGGTGGGCCGCCCGATGGCGTGCAAATGGATGGCGACGAAATAAAAAGGAAAAAGCGTTAAACCCCGATCTCTGGGACCGGCTGCTTTCACTTTCAGAAAAACATACCGTCACCTTTGAGTGGGTCCGCGGCCATCAGGGGCATCCTGAAAACGAACGATGTGATCGTTTGGCGGTCGGGGCGACAAGCAGACCCGACCTTCCAAAGGATATTCCGGGAAATCCGGCGGTGTCATAATATGATATCTTCTCTTGAGATTGTACAGATACCTGCTCTATCCGATAATTATATCCATATACTGTTTTTTAAGGGCTCTGCAATCGCAATCGATCCCGGTGATGCTTATTCAGTTATCCGGGAAATTAAAAAGCGAAACTATCCATTGAACACTATTCTCGTAAGCCACCATCACTACGATCATACTGGTGGAATTGATAAATTAAAAAATGAGCACGGATGTACGGTTTTCGGTGGTGATAATTCCCGGATACCGGGACTTGACGCCGCCGTACATCATAAAGAGGTATTTGAATGCTGCGGTATACAAATTATTTCGTATCACGTCCCGGGACATACACAAAGCGATATGGCCTATTATCTCCCCGATCATGATATATGCTTTACCGGCGACACCCTCTTTGCCGGAGGCTGTGGCCGTTTGTTTGAAGGAACTGCCGATCAGATGTGGCAATCGCTGAAAATTCTCATGCATCTTCCCGATGAAACGAAAATCTATTGCGGTCACGAATATACTATCGAGAATCTCCGGTTCGCCCATTCGCTCGAACCGGGTAATGCCAAAGTGTATCAACGACTTGAGCATTCGATTGCCTTACAGAAATTCAATCGGTCTACGCTGCCGACATCGCTTGGTCTTGAAAAGGAAACCAATCCATTTCTTCGGGTAGGGGATTCTGCGCTCCGAAGATCTCTGGGCATGAATGATTCTTCAGATGAAGCAGTGTTTGCGGATATTCGCAGAAAGAAAGACAAGTTTTGAGCGTGTCTGAGTTAACAGGCAGTCATGAATTGTTCTGCGATTTCATCGGGAATTCGTGTCGCTTTCCCATCCCTGTTCAGGCAGGCAAGCTTTATTCTGCCGGTGGTGAGAACATCTCCATTCTGATTTTTAATTATTGTTTTGAAGGTCAGCGATACCGACGACATGTCGATGACTGTTGAATCGACATCGAGAAGGTCATTGTACCGTGCCGGTGCGCGATATTTTACGTGAGCCTCTACAACGGCAAAGAGATATCCTTTTTGGTGAAAATGGGCAAGCTCGATTCCCCTTTCCCGCAGGAGTTCGGTTCTGCTTCGCTCCATATATTTGAGATAATTGGCATAATAAACGACATTCCCGCAATCGGTGTCTTCATAGTAAACCCGTATTTTCACCGTGATCCCTTTCTGTGATTATTCTGTTTCATTTTCTGTGCCAAGACCGTATTCCTTGATTTTTCTCCAAAGGGTAGAACGGGAGACTCCCAGAGCTTTTGCTGTTTCGGTATAATTACCCTTAAAAAGCTCAAGAGCATTACTGATATGCTGTTTTTCAACATCTTTTAATGTGGCGATGTCCGATTGAGCGGCGGGTTTTTGGGGCGCGGTCAGAAGAAGACGGTTTTTTGAAAGATGCTCCGGCAGGTCGTGTTCTGTAATTTCGTCTGTTTCGGCAAGCACCACTGCATGTTCGATAATATTCTCCAGCTCACGAATATTTCCCGGATAATCATAATTTGCCAGGAGTACTTCGGCGGTTTTAGAAATTTTAGTGATATGTTTTCCGGTAAGTTCGTTATACCGGTGTACAAAAAGTTTGATCAGATTCGGGATAGTATTTTTCCGTTCTCGGAGGGGCGGCAAATACAGAGAAAAAACATTAAGGCGATAATAGAGGTCTTCTCTGAAAGTTCCCCGGCCTATCAATTCCTGAAGATTCTTATTGGTGGCTGCAATAATACGCACATCAACACTTCGAAGGCTAGTTTCACCGATTCGCCGGAATGTTTTTTCCTGAAGAAAACGGAGAAGTTTAACCTGTGCCTGCGGTGTAAGTTCTCCAACTTCATCGAGAAAAAGGGTGCCCATGTGGGCTTCTTCAACAAGACCTGGTTTGTCTCTGTCCGCTCCGGTAAAAGCTCCTTTTTTATGACCAAATAATTCGTTCTCAAAGAGAGTTTCGGGGACCGATCCACAGTTCATGGCAACAAAATGTCCGTCAACGCGGTGGGACATGCGATGAATTATCCGGGCAAAAAATTCTTTTCCCGTCCCGGTTTCTCCGCCAATTAAAACGCTTGAAGAGGTTGGTGCGATTTTTATGGCCAGCTTGAGCATCTTTTCCATGGCCTCACTTCCGGCCATTAAATCGGCCAGAAACCGCTGCTCAAGTCCGATATGTTCTTCCTGACGGGTCAGGCGAAAGGATACCTTGTCGACAATCGAATGAAGATCTTCTATTGAAACCGGCTTGATCAGATAAAAAGAGGCTCCGTTTCGAAGCGCATTGGTTGCATCCTCGAGGTCGTTAATCGTTGCAAGGATAATTATTTCGGCATTGGAGAGCTTTGTTCTTGCATAATGGACAACATCGAGTTCCTGGCGCGTCATCTTTTCAATATCCAACAGGATTACATCAACCGGCTCATTCTCCAGAATGCCGATTACCTCCTTATGCGAGGATGCTTCAAGAATACGATATCCTTTGGAGACAAAAGATCCTTTTACCGCACTCTTCAAAGGAACATCAACAGAAAAAATTAGAAGAACTCGTTGATCTTGAACTGAAGCCATAGATTCCGAAAAAATCTTTATAATAAAACCTTGTGGAAAATACCGCTTAAAAGATAATTTATTACTCAGCAATACATCTCAATTTAGTACGGTCTATCGTTTTAAAAAGAAAAATTCGAAGATCAGAGAGAGAACGATTATATTTATATATCGGACATTCTCGCTATGACTAAAAAACAACCAGCACATTCTTTAGGGCGATTTCTTTTGAAAACCGCCGGTACGCTAAGTTTTATTGCAATTATTGCAATCCTCCTGGCAGGTTTCGGATACTACTCCCATCCTCTGGTAACTCAAAAAACAATCGGTCTTCTTGAAAAAACATTGGATGCCCGCTGTGAAGCCTCCCGGGTATCAATCAGACCATGGGGAACACTGAAGATCGACAGTCTTACAATAGTCCGGTTAAATAATTTCGGCACCGAGGACAGGGCTCTCTGTCCTGAAGTACTGATTTCTTTTCGGTTTTTTGCTTTGCTTCTGAACTATAACAAAATTTTCATTTCCGGGAAATTCGATACGCTGAAGGCTGCAACAGTGCGAAAGGAGTATCGCTTCCAAAAGAATGCCCCGGGAGATTTACTGAAATTACCGATCGGTTCGATCGTTTATAATGTGAGATTCGACGCGTGCAGTGGTGTATATATGCCGGTTATAAATGTGAATCTTTCCGGAGAGGGTATCGAGGGAAAACTCGACATAGGAAAAGAAACTATCGATGGAAAAATTTCATTTTCTGAGATACAAGCTGATCGATGGCAAGCTGAAAATGGTGAATTAGAACTGACTCTCAACCATTCAGAGGTGGACATAAAAAGGTTCAAGGCCCATGTCTACGGCGGGCGATGTACGCTTTCAGGGAAATATGATCTTCAAAATAAAGCGCTTGCCCCCTCGGTCCTTAAACTTTCGCGGATTAATCTGGAAACATTCTATCGGGCATTGGAAAATCCGCAAGGGGTAATACACGGAAAAGCCGATATGACAATGCATTTTGAGGCAAAGCCTTTATCCCTTCATACGCTTAAAGCTAAAGGCCGAATGCAGATAAAGGACATGATTACTCAAGATGTGCCGATTCAGAAGACAATGATGGTTGCTCTTTTTATACCTGCCCTTTCACGGATCTCATTTAAAAAAGTTGCCGTTGCTTATCGTCTTAAGGATGGAAAAATTTATACGGATGAAATAATTGCAGAGGGTGATACCCTGAGTCTTCGTTCGGTCGGCGATGTTGCGTATAATGGATATGTCAATCAGGAATTTGAAGGAGTGCTCTCAAAGAAATTCACTAAAAACCTTTCCCGTGTTGTACGAAGTTCAATGATAGAGAACGATAAAGGTGAATGCTCATTCAGAGGTGCCATTCGGGGACGAATCGATAACCCCAGAGTCGAACTTGATGAAAAGATCCTGAAACGGGCGGTAAAAAATGTTTTTAACGAAATCGGAAATGGTTTGAGAAGTATTTTTAAAGAATAACCTGTTTTGTATTGCCATTATCATTGCAGGCTGATAGAAAACAACAATCTTTCTTATTTTTTTTGGAGGGGTGATGAAACGTTTTAAATTGCCGGTTTTGGTAGGAGTTTTATTTGCGGTTGTATATTCGGTAAATTATAAAGAAATTTCCAACGCTTCCTCAATATCGGATATCGAACAGATCGTTGCCAATCGCCTTATCCCCAACACGGTGGATATCCGCGGCCGTGGGATGGGCAAGCTCGGTGTTGCACTCGCCCGGGGCAATGCAATTTTTATCAATCCGGCCGTAGCGGCATCACTTGATAAAACCATGGTGGCCGGTGGCGGACGTGTTCATTTTGGAATGGTTGATGATGAATATTCTCAAAATAATTCGGACGGTTACACGGCAATGTATAAGCCCCATGTAAAGCTTACCCATCTCTCGGGTGTTGTACCTTTCAAGCTTGCGGAATTTCCCATTTCTATCGGAGCCGGAGCCGGATATCATACGGTATATGATTTCGGAGAGAATTATTACTTTTCCAAAAATGATGGAGATATTGACAAAACACTTAAAATTCACGGCGGTCTTAATCTGCTGTCTCCATCCTTTTCCCTTGGTTTTTTTGATAAAATTTATGCAGGAATTACGGTCAATATGTCCGTACTCGGCACAGTATCCGCCGAGGAAAAAGAAGATGGAGAACTATCAGATCCCGAAGAATTCGACGGCTCTGGTACCTATGCAATTCTGGGTATTCTGGCAAAGCCTGTTGATCCGCTGTCAATTGGTTTGAGCTACTGGCCCGGTTTTGAATGGAAATTCGGTGGTGGTGATTATGTCGCCATTCCTCCCATGCTTGTCTGTGGAGCAAACTATCAGATTTCCGAGCAGATAATGGCCGGTCTCGAATTCCAGACGAGACTGTATAAAAAACTGACAACCCGTGAGGAGGGGCCTATGGGTAATGGATTTGCTCTTCGTGCAGGAGGAGAATATGATTTCGGCCCGGTTGCCCTTCGACTGGGAGGTTTCGGGGAGACCGTTCCTATCGGTGATTATAATTATAACCGGAATACAGAAAGTGATGACCCCACCTTTGCCTTTGGAGCAACCGGTGGTGCAGGAATCAGAATAAACAAGGTGACGATCGATTTGGGCCTTTCGTGGACCCATTATGCTCAGGAGATGGTAGATTCTGTCAATGCTACAACGCTGGAGACCTACACTTACTCAGAAAATCATTTCAGGTTTGACGCCGGTGTTGCAATCGATTTGCCGGGTATCGGTTTTGAGAAAAGAGATGAACTGGAGCCGGTTATTCAGGATACCATAATGCCGGAGCCAATCCCGGAGCCGGAAAGAAGAAAACCGGTATATTAATTCTTAAAGCGGATTCGAGAAAAATCGTTATTTATTATCCTCTGATTTTTCTTCTTTTAAGATCGGATGAAGAAAGATCCATCCGAAAAGAAGGGTCATTGGTATGATAAAGACGAGGAGAAAAACGATTACGCTGATCAATTTGTCATTCATTGGAGCATTTCCTTTGGATATTTGTATTATTTATAAAATAATAGACTGTTTGTATTAATGGTAGTAGTTGTTGTGTTCTTATAATAGCGCAGTACTGAAATACCGCTCCGCACGATCGGGCAGAATTGTTGCGATATTTCCTTTGATTTTTTTAGCTGCCTGTCGAGCCGCCCAGACATTTGCGCCCGATGAGATGCCAACCAGGAGCCCATAATCTCTTCCAAGCTGATGAGTCGTTTCGATAGCATCATCATCGGTAACTTCAATAACATCGTCGATCATGGAAACATCCAGAATTGCCGGAATAAAACCATCGCCGATGCCCTGGATTTGGTGCAACCCGGGTTCGTGTCCTAAAATTGCCGAAACATTTTTTGGCTCCACCGCAATCAGCTTGACATCAGGTTTGTGCTCGCGCAGGAATTTGCCTACTCCCTGAAGTGTCCCCCCACTTCCCACGCCGGCGACAAAGCAGGCAATGTCACCGGTCATTTGGCGCCAGAGTTCATGAGCGGTTTCTTCATAATGGCACCGTGGATTATCGGGGTTTTCAAACTGCTGGGGAACAACTATACGATCATCTTTACCCTGCATTTCTTTCACTCGTTGCACCGAACCGTTAATGCTCTCCCCGGCCGGTGTTAAAATCAACTCCGCACCGAGCGATTGAATGAGCTTTTTGCGTTCCTCGCTCATATTTTCGGGCATGACTATTTTCACCGGATATCCCATAAGGCGGCCCACGAGCGCTACGCCGATACCGGTATTGCCCGAGGTCGGTTCGACAACTACGGAATTCTCTTTGAGACGGCCGTCACGTTTGGCACCCTCGAGCATGGCAAGCGCAACACGATCTTTAATGCTGCCCCCGGGATTGAGAAATTCGGCCTTGGCAAAAATCGGCTCCTCTTTAAGGCGGATAAGCGGGGTGTTACCAATGAGGTCTAAAATGGTATCGGTAAGCATAATTGTATTACTGATCCGGGTTAAGATTACTGGGCTGAAACTGTTTGTATTAAAATATATTTGCTGCTTTCAAAAAGTTGGGGACGGAGCTAGTTTATTAGTTTAAGGAATAAAAAATAAGCTGCTGCCGGCCTAAGCAGTAGCGGATATGTAATCAGTACCTTGTTCAGAAAACCTTTTCTGGTCAGTTACTATTTAGACATAGGGACTGTTGGGATCGAATGTCCGCCCGGCTGCCCAGGTATTCTGGAGCTTGTCGATTCCGGATACAATATCCCGATCCAGAGGTTTTGCATTGTTGGTGAGGGCAATGTTTTCCTGAAGGCGTTTCTGTTTCGATGTGCCGATAACGATGGATTGGACATTGGAGACACTATGCAGATAGCGGATGGAAAATTCGGACCAGCTCGAACAGCCGGACTTTTCAAACAACCTCGTAAGCTCCTTTCGCCGATCGATTATCTCGGCCGGTTTTCCGGGTTTGCCGGCCAGATGTTCATTTGACGGTTCAACGAGTCCTCCCGAAAGTCCGCGGACTGCGATGATCGGCATATTTTTTTGTTTGATTTGCTCCCAGGTGGGGATGTCGGTTTCCCGTTCCAGCGCATTGAAATAGAAAGCGGCGGAGCTGAAAAGGTCATTGTCGATAGCCTTGAACGCATCATGAGAAAACTTCTGAAAAATCTCGAATGTCCAGTGGCCGACCATACCTTTTTCCCTGAGTGCACAGAGCATTTCGAACATGGGACCCTGCGAGAGAATATCATCGACAATCTCCCGATGGCGGTGGTCGTTTTTTGCGAGCTGACCAATAGTCAATTGGTCGATATGGAGCCGTTCAAGCATTTCTTCGACATCAAAACGAATCTGCGTTGCATTATAGCAGTAGACCTTGCCCATCACTGGTGGTATGTTCGAAGGATCCTCACGGAAAGCAAGCTTGAGGATATTTAACGCCTGGCCATGATTGTACATATGGCTGGTATGAAATGCCAGACCGGCATCCATTGCTGCCCGCGCAAGCGCAACTGAATCGGCGGTGCTGTCAAAGGAGCAGCCCAGCCCCTGAGTTCCTAAAATAAGACGGCTAAGTTCCGGAAACGGTGATGTATATCTCATCTTTGTGGCGACCTCGTTAAATTTGAAAAACATTCAAACCAGGACTCAAGCCCAGCAAATATAAACTCGAGAACGGGCACCGGACATGAATGTCCGATTATGTCGAAAGTATTGCCAGCAATTAGAAAAAATATTATTTAGTACATGAACTGGCAAAATGGTATCATTTATTGCACGACACAGATCAAACATGGACGAGGGTTTATGAAAAAACTCAACCGGTACACGAAACAAATCCTGCTTGCAGGATTCGCCGCATTTGCGGCACTCCACGGCTGTTCAAGCGAACCATCCGTTGCTCCTCCGTCTACAGATACGACCCCTCCGGTGCTGACACTCACTGAAGGTGACGACACGCTCCTTATCGGGGTACCCTGGGATGAACCGGGGTACACTGCCATAGATGAGAAAGACGGCAATATTTCTTCGAACGTAGTTATTTCAGGAGAACCCAATGAGCTGAGACCGGGAAGATATACAATCACCTATTCGATCACCGATAATGCCGGCAATACCGCAACACAGTCCAGAATTATCGATGTAATACTGCATCCATCAACGGTCGCCTTTTATCCTTTCAGCGGAGACGCCGATGACTACAGCGGTAACAACCTTCACGGGACGGTAATAGACGGCGCAACACTTGCGGAAGACCGGTTTGGAGCCGACAGCAGCGCGTACCATTTTGACGGAACCGGTTATATTGAAGTCGATTACAATTCACTGCTCAGGTCGGGAGCGGCGGATTCCTTTTCGTGACAGGGTTGGCACTTGCTGTCGAGAACGGGTTGCACCAGACGTGGAAAGGAGACCGGACAGGAGCCGTCGACATCGGGAGTTATGCTGGAGGGGGGGCGTTGAAAAGCTCGAGGCGTCTGTGCCGGAGGGGGAATGGCTTTCCATTTGTCTTCATGGCAGCCTGAACAGGAGAGCTGTTCGCCCGGATGAACAAAGGTACATGAGCGCATCGACTGCACGGCCAAACCATCCTCGTTGAGGGCCTGGAAAAAGATCGCTCGTCCCACCGGTGCTTCGAAATAAACGCTTCCATCCTCTTCGACCGGGACGGTTCCCAAAACCATTCGGGGGGTGCAGAATTTCGGATAACCGATATGGTCGGGCTGGGCAAAGTCATTGCCGGTTTTTTTATCCCAGGGTACAAGTTGGGTAATCCGCAGGTGAGTAATATTTACATCCGCCAGCCATTCAAAATCCGATTCGTATACATTAACAATACTGATTGTGGCCCGTTTATGATCGGCCATTTCCGCACGTTCACCCTGATAGGTCCGGGAGGCGATTGCCGGTGGTCTGGGGCGGGACTTCAGGGGGATTGGATCGATACAGGGAAAATCCGGGTCTTCAAAGAGAAGCTCTTTATTGCCGAAACAGTCGACAAGATAGAGGCCTGGACGGCAATTGTAAATCTTGCTATAGCTGTTCTGGGTGTAATCCATGGGATATTGTGCATAGGCACAGATATAGTAGTTTTCGTTCAACGGCCAGGGAGTACCATAAGCAGCCTCGGGCATCGGTGAGGCGCAATTTCCCAGATAAGACAGATATTGATTGGAAAGGGGAACACAATCGGGTGTAACTCTTTTCAACTGTGACATCATGCCGTCGTCGGGAATACTCAGGTCGGCGATCATGAGACTCCCCCACAGACCTTCATCATGGTAGACGGCGGTGACAAGATATTTATTCGATCCCGGAATCGCCCGGATATACCGTTCGCCGGAGGGTCGATTGTTACTGGTGGTGATCTCGGCGGTTGAGGGCCAGCGAATACACTTTTTCGGGTCGCCGTCAAACCAGTAATTCCCGTGATAGGCCCGGGGGTCCCGTCCGTCGGGATAACAGGTCCATAAATTATGGGCACACTGTTCGTTCCGATCGACATAGTCCCACCGTGCATAGACAATCATGCCGTTGTTGTCGATACTGGGTTCCCATTCATGGGTTTCGTGATAGCTGAGTTGGATAATATCACTGCCGTCGGATTTCATGGAAAAGAGGTTGCTTCCGTAGTTAAGGAGATACCCGTTGCACCGTGCGGCGGATTCGCGTCGTCCCGAGAGAAAGCCGATCCGACCGTCGGGCATTTCAAAAGGATCCTGATCATCAAAGGGAGAATCGGTCAGATGAACAAGATCGTTTCCGTCAACAGACGCCTTGAAAATACCGAATGTTATCTGGTGAAGCGAATCGTTCCAGGGTTTTCCCCGGTCATAGGCAAAGAATTTGGGTTCGCAATTGACATTGACATCATTACAGGAGTTCCAGGGGTTCACTTCGGTCTGGGTGTATTCGGCATAGGAGAAGTACATTGTCGATGCATCATAGGAAAGTTCAAGTCCACGGAAATTACCGGGTTCCAGTGTGCGTCCCTGAAGTCGCCCGTTGGAAACCTGTGAGTTGTTCAAAAGGTTGGTCTCCGTCGGTGTATTGCCGAATATGTTGTCGAGACGGAAAATGCCGCCCCCGGATCGAGACCCCATGGCGGGAGTTGATTTCTGGATGTTGGTGGTGGAGGTATGACGTTTCAGGAAAACAAGCGAATTGAAATCGAGCAAGGGGTTCTTGAATGCTATTTCCCTGCGCAAGGTGCAGGCGTCGACGTAGAGCTGTTTGCGGCCGTCGGCATCCGAAATCGGGGTCGAACCGTTGCGGCCTTTCAGTTGGTCGAGTTCGCTCTCTTGTGAGGAAAGGTCGGGTGCGCCGGGAAGCGTTTTGATATCATTTAACAGCGCTTGGGTTCGCCGTAAAACAACGTCAGCGGCGTCACGGTCGCTGTCTTTGATCAGCGCTTCAGGGTGAAATGCCTGTGACTCGTACTCCTGTTCGCTCATCCATGATGGCCGCGGATTGCGGTTGCCGCATCCATAGGTGACAATCAAATTGGTGCGCTGCCGTTCCCAGTCTTCCAAAACTTCGTTGCTGACGGCAGACAGCCATGTGGTTGATACAAGTAATAAGATTCCGGCAAAAAAAAACTCCGCGCATTGCGTCTCCTTGATAATGGTTGCTCAATTTCCATTATATATAAATGTAGCAGCATACATGCGGGTTTTCTACCTCGATCCTGCAAAAACATGACTGAAAATTGCAAAAAATAGCTATAATAAGGCAGCCATCAGATATTTTTAGTGATAATGACCAGCAAACCGCAAAAAGTGCCGATATCCCGGAATACTATCCCGAACAGGGGTTCTTTGGAGTCGGGTTCCGTAATAAGTGGAAAAAGCTTAAACAGCCGCATATCCATACCGGCCTCGAGATCGGGATGATTCTCAGCGGCAGAGGATGCATGTATCTGAACGGTGAGCATTTTCCTCTGAACGAAGGCGACCTGTACTCTACCGATGCCATGATACCCCATGGACATGAGACCGTCATCGATGCGCCGCTGCAGTTTATCTTCGCTTACCTGAATGCCGGTTCAATACTCTCTCTCGATCCGCACTCTCGAGACATCCTGCTTTTTCAGCCCTTTGTTGCGGTCCATTCCGGCATGGCTCCGGTTGTTGAAGGAACAAAAAAAGCTCAGGTGTGTCTGGAAACCGCACTCAAGGAATTTCAATCGGACTCACAATTTGCCGCAGTCCGCGCCTGGTCGCACATTCTGCCGGTTGTCATTTTGATTGCTGAAAAAGTATATTCCCGGATCAGGAAAAATATCGATAACGGATGGGTAAAGAAAAACAGGATGTTGACTGATGCAATTTCTTATATCCGCGGTAATTTCCGGCGAAAATTGACAATAAAAGAAATCGCCGGGATGTGCAATTGCAGTGAGTCAACACTTTCACATACGTTCTCCCAATCAACCGGCTCTTCGCCGATCGATTACCGCAATACACTTCGTATCGGTCATGCAATCGAACTGCTCTTTTCCACCGACCTGCCGCTGGTACGGGTAGCTGATGAATGCGGATTCAACTCCTATTCGCAGTTCCGGGAAATATTCAAACGAATGACCGGGAAACCGCCGGGCGAGTTTCGGGAAAGCGACAAATAAGAGTATTTTGAAGAAGGGGACGATGGCCGTTTAGTAGCTTAAGAGGCGTAGAGGGGGCCGGTTTCAAGGGTGCTTGAACTGCTATACTACCTCCATCCCTGAACGCATTCAGTTGCATAAAAACGCCCTTTGCTGCATAATTGAATACAATGACACCGAACCAAATGAGGATTTTCGCTTTCATTGCCTTTCAAGTTTTACTTCTGGAAGGTTCATCGTATGCAGCCGGCATTGCAAAAGCGCTGGGCCGACATGAATTCTATCTTGAGATAAATGATCCCTATTACGCTTCATGCGGACTCTATTTTGCCTTTGCCGACAGTGGAATTCCTCAGTTGACAGTACAAAATGAATCCGAAATCTACGGCTATTTCCTTAAAAACGTGCATAAGCCAAATGCCTTTTTAGTTGAAATCGGGATATATCCTGCCCAGCTTATCGGAGCGGGAATTAAATATGCCCGGCCAAAAACCTATGACAATGCTTCAGTCGCAGATATCAACTTTGTCGAAGCACTGACAACATCGATAAATTTTCCCGAGCCCTGGTCGATGTCTCTGTTTCTCGGGCATGTCGGCCGATTTGGCGGGGCCGACAACAGCTTTGAGGGTCGGGGGAATATCGGACTGCTGGTCAGTTATGGTAATTATCATATCAAGAGCAACAGTATCTATCCCGATCACTGGGGAGAAATCGAATTAAAACTGAAAATAGACAAGGGAGGAATCGGCCGTCGCTATGCCATGAGCTATCGGGTCGGGGCCCGGTTACATGCTCATGATGAGATAAAAAGCCTGTTCTATATTGGGCTACGCCGCGACCGTACCGATTTTAAAGAGGAACAATTTTCTTTGATAAAAAACACAAATTTTGAAATCCGTACCGATTTCGCTTTGGATACCCTGCAGTTCCAGAAGCTTGCCTGTGAAATCGGCAAAAAATATCCTTTCATACTGAAAAAGCATAAGCTTGCCATCGGACTGTCGGTTGGCTTTTCCTGGCTTGCCGCAAACCCTTACCATAGAAAACTCGGTGAGGGTTTCACTGATAATGAACCGGCACCAATACTACGCTTTCTGTTTGCGTTTTAGTGAGAAAAGGGGAAAAGTCGGTTATTCATCCATTCCTGATAGCCGATTAGCGTTTCATTCCTGATCTTCAAGCAACCACTCTATTGCTTTTTCTCGTGAGGAGAATACTCTGATTTTTTTCGATCCCGATGCGCTCATGATAAAATTAACAATTGCCCGGACATAGGGCCGTATTCCAAAGACGGCAAATTTATGAATGAATGGTTCTTTGAGTATATCATACAATTTTCTGCGGGCTTTTGAGGTGGCTTTGCCTGCATGTTCCGTATTGATCAGGACACATGCTTTATCAGGATTTGCGGTTTTTTTGCGAAGGGCATCAGATTCCTGCCTCAGTGGTAATGACAGATTATCATCAACGTCGCCGTAAATTGTCTGTTCAATTATTCTGTTTTCGCATAGCAGCTCAAGCTTAAATCGGTTTTCCATAGAGTTTTAAATATAATTATTTTTAAGGTAATGATTACTCTTAATGACCTCGAAAAGCAGTTCGGCTCCAAAATTCTCTTTGATACGATATCAGCCGCTATCAATCCTGTATATCGGACCGCTCTAATCGGGCCGAATGGGGCAGGAAAGACCGTTCTGATGAGAATTCTTGCAGGCGAAGAGATTCCCGACAATGGCTCGGTTACCGTGCCCTCGGATCTGCGTCTGGGGTATCTTCCCCAGGAAATGGCTTTTGATGAATCAGTGACCGTTTTGGCCCATGCACTTCGGCCCTTTAAAAAACTGCTTGAATACGAAAAAGAGATTGCCGCGCTCGATCTTTCTCACGATTCACCGGAGTATACAAAAAGCCTTCGGAAACTCGATGAAATCCAGACAAAAGTTAATATGCACGATGTTCATCGGCTTGAACCCAGGGCAAAGTCAATCCTTGGTGGGTTGGGTTTGGAAGAGAATGTCTGGCAGGAGCCCCTGCGCATCTTGTCGGGCGGGTTCAGGATGAGGGTTCAGCTTACCCAGCTTCTTCTTATCAATCCTGATTTTCTCATGCTCGATGAACCCACGAACTATCTGGATATGGATTCCCTGATCTGGCTGGAAAAGTTTTTAGGGAAATTCAAGGGCGGGATGCTGATTATAAGCCATGACAGAGATTTTCTCAATCGAATCACCCAATATACTGCCGAATTGTGTGCCGGGAAGCTCCTTATGGCCAAAGGAAATGTCGAGCAATTTTATGCATGGAAAGAGCAGGCTGATTTTGCCGAAGAACGGCGCATAAAAAATATCCAGGATAAAATCGCTCAGACAGAAACATTCGTTAAGAAATTCAAAGCAAAAAACACTAAGGCATCGCAGGCCCGATCAAAAATGAAACAGTTGGAACGGTTGAAGGAAGAGTTGCCGGCTGAAACCGCTGCAGGACCTCGGGAGGTTCGGATCCTTATTCCTCATGCAACACGATCGGGCTCTGTTCCGGTGAAATTGGAAAGTGCTGATATCGGGTATGAAGAGAAGACAATCTTTTCCGGAGCAAATGTAACGGTCACGCGAGGGGATAAAGTAGCGATAATCGGTCCGAACGGCGCAGGAAAATCAACATTGCTCAAGACAGTTGCCGGTGAATTGCCGCTGAAAAAGGGCAGAGTAACCTATGGACATAACACCGAAATCCGTTATTTCTCGCAGCACCGTCTCGATCAATTGAATCCATCGAAAAACCTCTTTGATACGATTGCAGATGTCTCGGGAAACAACGACCGGAATTCAGTTATGTCGGTCCTTGGTGCTTTTATGTTTAGCGAAGAGGAGGCGGCTAAGCAGGTGGAAGTACTTTCCGGAGGTGAAAAATCACGATTGTCGCTGGCATCGATTCTGGCCAACCCGGGAAACGTACTGCTTCTCGACGAACCTACAAACCATCTGGATATACAGTCGGTCGCCGCGCTGGGAAAGGCTCTACATACCTATAATGGTACCCTGCTTATCGTCTCTCACGATGAATACTTTCTTTCGCTTATTGCAAACAGAATTGTCGAAATACGGCCGGGTATTCTGCGGGATTTCCCTGGTTCGATAAAAGAATACCGTTCAAATATCGAACAGGGGTTTATCCAGGATCTCGATGAGGCGGAAAGCGACTCAAGCAGCAGCTCCGGAAACCAGGATATTTCCAAAGAGAAGCGTATTCAAAGAAGGAAAGAGCGCAAGCAACAGGAACGAAAAGTCGAAAAGCTTGAAAATGCTATTACCAATATTGAGCAGGAGATTGAAGAAATGCAATCTATTCTCCATAATCCCACTAATGCAACCGATTATGCAATGCTTTCGCAAACCGATATAAAGCTGAAAGACCTTCAAAAACAGCATGATACACTCCTGCAGGAATGGGAAACAGAGAGTAAGCGGCTCGAACCTGAGGATGCATAACAATTCCTTAATTATTTCCTCATTTTAACTAATAAATTGATATATATATTTAGTTGCACTCCGTCGTAAAAAATGACGGGGCTTTGGTCGGTTTTTGCATTTTTAGCCGGGAAAAGGCAAAAATATTCAAACAGAATTATATTCAGTTAAAGGAAGGAGCGTTGTATGAGTGCATATCGGTTTTTGGAAAAGTATTCATTTATCGGCGTCTTTGTATTCGCAATTCTGGTTTCAGGTGAAGCCGGCAAAAAGCCGTACAAGCTTATTTATGTTGACGGTCACATGCATACGCTGGAGTCTGATGGTTCAGGAACTATGGAGGATATCAAAGTCGCGGCGCTTAAGCGCGGGTTGGATGCCGTAATTGTCACCAATCATACAAAGCAAATCACGCTCGAGGAATGGGAGAACCTGAATGCTTTGAGTAACTCGCTTACGGATGAGAATTTTCTGATGATCAATGCATTCGAAGTTACCGGCAGTGAAGGCATGTTCAATCGTGACCATGTTCTTGCCTGGTTTGTCGATGATCCCTTTGTTGGCGATGATGCTCTTGAGCGTGCGCCCGAAGAAGTCTGGGAATCCCCGGGCAATCCGGCCGGCACTGGTCCGCTCTACCCCGAGAATATCACAAAGTGGACCGATTATATCCACGAACATGACGGTCTCGCTGTTCATGCCCATACATCGGGCACAACCAATCCGGTATATAATGTCGATTTTATCGAGGTCTTCAACCTGAGTCATGTCAAGGATGTTGCAGTCTATGCCACCATGATGGGTTATCCTTCCGACCAGGCCTCTCTGCTGGGCTTGATTTTCAACAATTTCGCCATTTATGGCGATCGCGATCTCTATACGCCGGTTGCCTTTGACGGATTTGAATATGATATTCCCTTACGGACTGCGCTTTTCTATGCCACCTTCAATTTTACCGGAACCGGAGAATATCTGGGAGTGCCCGAATCGGAACCGATCCGTTCCTGGGATAATTTACTTATGATGTATGTCAACGGGGAGCTCGATCGGCCCATATTCGGCGTTGCGAACAGCGATGCTCATAATACCTATAATATTGACGGAAGAGATTATGTTTCAAACCGGCAGGATGATACCTATGCCGATTACAGCGGTGATTATTCCGATGTTGGTGAAGTTAAAAATGGCGTCTTTATCAGAAAACTCACTAAAGGACAGTTAAAATCCGCACTCAAAAAAGGGCGATGTTTTGCCACAACAGGACCGTCAATGAATGTTACGGTGAACAAAAAAATGATGGGTCAGACGGCGAAAATTAAAGTGTTTAAAAATCAGAAACCCACGATTGCCATTGACGTTGAGTCGGATAGTCCTACAAGCATTATTGTAAAGATCGACATTATCAAAAATGGAGAATTTTTTGAAACCATCACTCCCTACCAGCCTTCATTTTCAACAGAACTTGTGGATCATGCCCTGGCTACCGATTGTTACTACCGGGTCGAAGTTACCGCTTTTGATATGGAAACAAATGCCTATTCATTCGCCTACTCAAATCCGGTATTTACCCGCTTGATTATCGATGAGGAAGGCATGGGTCGGGATGATGAGGGTGATGATGAAGAAGATGATATTTGATTAAGTTAATTTGTCCCCTTTGTATGTCAATTAGCCATTGAAAAATGCCTCAGCGGATTTGTTGTCCAGCTGAGGCATAATAATAGAATTTATTTTACGGATGTTTAAAGATAAAACATTAACGTGAATTCGGCAAACTGGTTTCCTAAACTGGTAAAGGAAGCATAATCCAAATCGGAATCCTCCGAATTAAAGACTCCCCAGCCATTTAAGAATCCTGCATAGACCGCGAAATGATCGGTAAAGAAATGCTCGATTCCCAGGCCTCCGGTAATTGAAATATTCCAGACTGAATGTTCATAGTCTTCTCTGTCGGGAGAATCATATTCATCTTTTTTTGATGCTTTCCAGTATCCGGCGCCGGCTTTTATTACAAGATTTGATTTTTCGGTTCTTACCGGTTTGATTCCTCCAATCCCATATTTGTCCGGTCGAATCGCTATCTCAATAGAATATTAAAATCATTTTAAGCGTTAAATAAATGTATGTTATTATATGTCGGGGACATTTATAACATGTTGATAATAAAGCATATATATGATATACTATTTATGTGGCAGGAGAAAAAAGACTAATAAAGCGCTTAAATTCTGCCGATAAACGTAATATATAAGGAGGCACCCTATGGATGATTCGGCACATTTTTTTGATCTTGAGCATAACGATGAAGAAAAGCGGGGCTTTTTCTTTCTGGACAATATTCTCAGGGCACGAATTGATCTCAATCTCGAAACCGGATGTAATGGTGAAAACGATGAAGCCATTAATGTTTATATCGCCGGTCTTTTGGAATCCATGACTCAGCCTGACGGGGTTTTAACAAGTAAACCATATATTTCCCCCTATGATGTTGATATTCGCCGATATCTGGAAAAAAATCCCGGCACAAGAAACGAGTTTGTCGTCTATAGGGATAATGCCGATTTTGGCCTGATGTCGATCAGTGTATTTCTGGGATATGAGCATGAGGGTTCATACTACCATAAAGTTTTCGCCGACAGAGATGAATCGGGCAGAATCGCCCTCTATTATAAACTGGCGGCAGGTGCGCTGACTCATTTGCAGAATTCCAGGGCGATTCTGGTAGATACATACTACTATATGGCTGATCATATGGATCAACTCGTAAAGATACTCCGTAAAGTCGCCGGAGATTATTTCGATTTTATCGAGCATATATCTAAAGGTAGTTTGTTTCACTTATCCAAAGAGGTGTGGGATATGGTTACTAATGAAAAGTACAAGAGCATCATTGATGATTTCCTGAAACTTTTTTCTGCCTATAAGAAAGAGAGAACGGATAAAAATAAAGAGCTTCTTGTAGAAAAGGCAGAAGAAATCAAAGCGCTTAATCCAACGTTTGCTTTTGACATATCGTCAATTTAGCGCTGAGGATTGGCGTAGCAGTAGAGGCATCCGTGGGCACAGGCAGGCCTGTATGAGCCGATATCTCTGCTTTGATAACAGCCGCATCCATTGCGGGTCGGCTTTTTCTTCGGGGCTTTATGCACCCCAAACCGGTCGGTTGATTTCAACAGCTCATTGTCGACACAATGGGCCTGCTTGATACCCGGAACCAGGTTGAGTATGTCTTCATTGCAGCAATTGTAAAGATTCATGCCTTCGCCGGCAGCAGCCTGCAGCATAATATGCGCAATATTTTCTTTTTCCGAACTTGTGAATTGTTCAAAAACAATACCGCGGCTGTGGACCTTTTTATAGAGAGTCATAAACGAGAAATAGCAGCGCGATATCCCTGTTTTGGCAACCTGTTTGATTATGGAATAAAAGGGGGTTTCATTTGTTCTAATTTTACCGGAAGAATCTCGATATTTACAAACAGGGTCGTATCTCCAGAGAACCCGTTCGGGACCGACCGAGTCGACCAGCCGTTTGAGTATTTCCAGCCGTTTGTGTAGTGGTGGTATATTCGATTCCAGGATCGGCGTATCGTTAATCGTAAAGTGAAAAATCACATTGTTATGCTTAAGGAGATCGTTGAATGATGGGTGTTCAATAAAATAACCGAAATTTTTTGACCAGAATATGTAACCGAGAACATGCTCGGGTTTCAGGGAGACGGTATAGGACTTTCCATAGCCTCCGTCGTAGGAGATCTCCCCCTTTTCAAGGGCCGAAAAAAAATCCCTGAAAAAAAAACGAGGCAGATCGTTGCGCCGGGATGCAGAAATGTATTGAGGTGACGAAGGAGGCATACCCTAAAAATAAAATTCTTGCTGAAGAAATTTCCATGGAATACACAGAATTACATTGAATTTCAATCGGGGGGATCAGGCAGGAAAATGAAATAAAACGTGTCATCGCGAGTTGATATTCAGCACCCCTGCCCCATTAATTTTCCCACTCCGCAGGTCATTGAGGGCATCGTTGCCATTTTCAAGAGGGTAGGGAGTAATTTCGGTCGTGATCGGAAATTGAGCGGCGATATCGAAGAATTCTTCACCGTCTTTGCGGGTAAGATTGGCGACCGATTTGATGGAGCGCTCCTCCCAGAGGAGGCGATAGGGAAATGAGGGGAAATCGCTCATGTGAATCCCGGCACAGATTACTGTTCCGCCCGGCGCAATAGTTTTTAATGCCGCCGGTACCAGAACGCCTGCGGGGGCGAAAATAATGGCAGCGTCGAGTTCGGCCGGTGGTAGCTCATCGGAACCGCCGGTCCAGACAGCGCCCAGCTTTTTTGCAAAGTCCTGCGCTGAAATGTCTCCCGGTCGGGTAAAGGCGAAGACCTCTCTGTTTTGATGACGAGTGATCTGGATCAGAATATGAGCGGCAGCACCGAAACCGAAAAACCCCACCCGTTTTGCCTCGCCGGCCATCCGGAGCGATCGATAGCCGATCAAGCCGGCACAGAGCAGTGGGGCCGCATGAAGACTATCGTAACTGTGGGGAATCGGAAAACAGAACCGTTCATCGGCAACCGCATATTCGGCGTACCCGCCGTTGAGCGTATAGCCGGTAAATTTTGCATAAGGACAAAGGTTTTCCCTCCCACTTGTACAGTAACGGCATTTCCCGCACGACCACCCCAGCCAGGGAACGCCAACGCGATCACCAACAGATAAGTGAGTAACACCTTCTCCAACGGCAGTAACCGTGCCGATAATTTCATGGCCGGGAATCAGGGGGATTATGGGGTTCGGCAGTTCACCGTCAACAATATGAAGATCGGTGCGGCAGACCGCACAGGCATGCACAAACAAAAGAACCTGCCCGAAGGCAGGTTCCGGTTTATCGATATTCTCAAGTTTCAGTGGTTGGCCGGGGCCCTTAAAAATCAAAGCCTTCATCGGTATCGGTCGTCCCTCCGGCTTCGGTTGATGTTTCAGTCGAGGTATCGTAACTCGGTGTGCTACTTGAAAAGTCGCTTGCACCACCATAAGATCCGCCGCCAAAATCTACAGTAACTGTGGCTTTTACAAAATCATTACCGCCGGAATTATAGGTCCCCTGAACAAGCTTGAATGCATTGAGAATTGCAGCGGGAGCAATCTGAAGGTCGAACTGGAAAACACTTTTGGTTACGCCCATACCAAGATAAGCATCCAAACCGCTTCTAACAGCAGTGTTTTTGACTCTGAGCTTGTATTCATTGGAAGCTGAATCTCCACTCTCATGCTCGATTTGCTCTAAAACTCCATAGAGTAAACCACAGCGGGCCTGAATGGCATCAAGACGCTTAAGGGTGCTCCATTCTTTTTCGACTCCACCGGCAATTAATAGGTAGAGGGTATTGTCAAGTGTTTTCTTGTTTGTATAGGTGATTTCATCCGGAGCATCCCGGTCAAAAACTATCCCTCCCGCTATCATAATGCCGGTTAATACTTCATGTTCGATTATTTCCCGTGTAATACCGGTATAAGCACCAATATCGGCTACAAAATGATTTGAACCGGTTGTGGTATCATCAAGGTTCGTTTCTGAGGTGACGGTCTTCCCGAACGTCGCTAATCCACCCTCGAATCCAATATACAGATCATGTACGGATATCGGAAGAGTTATTTCCCATCCAGCGTCAAGATCAAGAGCGGGAAATTCTGATTTGATGGTCTTTTCATAGGTATAGCTCGAATCGCCGCTTATTTCTTGCAGGGTATCAGACTTAAAACCAGGGAAACTTGATTTAATCCAGAGATCCATATCCATCATCTCTGGAAGATTAATGCCAAATCTGAAACCTGGATTCATTAATGTGCTTTTATGAGTTGTCGTTAGGTTGCTATTCGTTCCATCATTATCGAAATCACGCGTATCTTCTTCCTTGGATTTAAAAATAGCACGCTCCCAGTACAGGTCCAATCCAAGTTGAACTGCTTCAAAGTCCATTCCGAGCAGGAGGTGAGGTATTGGATCAAGACTCAATGGCGATGAAAAATCAGAGAGTATTCTGGAATTTGCAACAGTCTGGTCATCATACCACAATCCGACCCGTAGTAAATCTCCAATTCCTTTTACTACGATTGCCGGGCCGACCGAACCATCGTAGGTAACCTGCACGGCATCCACATAATCGCAGACATCGGCGGGATTGGTAAGGATATCGACCATATCACCGATAACGGTTGTTCCGCCCAGTGCATCACGACGGGCATTCTGAGCAACGGCAAGGCTGGCGATAACCATAAGCAGTATCCCCGCCGCACCGGTTTTCTTGAGAAGCATGAAAAAACCTCCTGAAAAAGATTAAATAATAAAAAATTCGATAAAAATCCGGTCCCGAATCTTTATAAATAATTAATATGTTCAATAAATACAATAAAAATATGAAATTGCAATTTTTTTTCTCTTCCGAACTCTGAGCCTCTTACGCCTCATAAAAGATAAACGACTTCTTCCGAGGGGTTGTGGGCGCCGAGTATTCGAAAGTCATATATCCTCTAACCCCTCACTCTCCCATCACCTGCACAAAAACTTTCCTCGAGCGGGGATGATTGTCGTGGTCGATAACCACAATCTGTTGCCAGGTGCCCAAAACGACAGAGCCTTCATGCACCGGTGCGGTTATACCGGGGCCCATGAAGGTTGCCCGGATATGGGAATAGCCGTTGTCATCTCCCCAGGTCTGGGAATGGCGGGTATGCATAGCCCGGGAGGCGAATTTTTCCAGTTGATCCTGAAAATCGGCGACGAGCGCGGGTTCGTATTCGATTGTAGATATCGATGCAGTTGAGCCGACAGCAAAGACATTGACCAGGCCTTCGGTGATAGATGATTCACGAACAATATCCTCTATTTCACTGGTGATGTTTCGGATATCCGAATCACCTTTTGTCTGAAAAGATATGCTTTTTCCAAATACCATGAACTCTCCTTGTAATTAAATGTGTTACCCGGCATATAGTAGATATACACTAAAGCAAATATACTATTTTGAATTTACACATTTTATCAGGTATTTTAAGCTTTGTCACAGCGCTGCAGTTAATTGTTAATTCAAATTTTTTTAAATTGCTGAGACGGTTCGAGAGTTTCCGGTTATACGCTCAATGAATGCAGTTCATTCTCCATATGATGATCAGGTAAAGGAAGAGATCCGCAGCAGGATCGATATTGCGGCTTTTATCGGCCGCTATGTCAAATTGAGGTCTGCCGGGAGGAATATGAAAGGACTCTGTCCCTTTCATAAGGACAAAGATCCTTCGTTCAATGTTAATTCCGATAAAGGCATTTATCACTGTTTCGGGTGCGGCAAGGGCGGCGACATCTTCTCTTTTCTTATGGAGATAGATGGACTTACATTCCCTGAAGCGCTCAGGCAGCTTGCCGATGAAGCCGGTGTTGCGCTTCCGGAGCGTCATTCACCTTCAGTTCAACAGAGCCCAAAATTTCCCTCAAAAACAGAAATGCTTGCATTAAATGAAACGGCGATGCGGTTTTATTACAGCCGGATTAAAAGTAATCCTCAGGCTGTTGAATTTTTCAAAAAACGTGGGCTCACCGCTGAGGTGGTCAGAGAATTCAAATTAGGGTATGCTCCGCCCGGGTGGCGGTCATTTGCTGATTTTGCCGTATCACGGGGGGTATCGGAGTCTGCACTTCTGGCCTGTGGGCTTGCATCGAGCAAATCGGAAGGATCGCAGGCCTATGATCGCTTCCGTAATCGGATTATCTTTCCCCTCACCGACATTACCGGAAAACCTGTTGGATTTGCGGGCAGGAGTATGGATAATGAAACCATGCCGAAGTATCTCAATTCACCTGAAACACCTGTTTATCGCAAAAGTAGATTTTTATATGGAATAGACAAAGCCCGGAATGCAATCAAAGAACTGGATTATGTTTTGATTGTTGAAGGGTATATGGATTTTCTTGGCCTCTACCAGAGAGAAATAAGAAATTGTGTTGCAACCTCGGGAACTGCTCTTACCCCTGAGCACGTTTCCGTTATCCGTCGGTTTACTAAAAATCTTGTTTTCGTTTTTGACGGCGATCAGGCGGGTATGACTGCTGCAGAGAGAGCAACTTTTACTATCGCTCCCTTTGATGTTGACGCCCGGGTGCTGGTTCTTCCGACCAATGAAGATCCCGATACCTATATACAGAAAAAGGGGAAAGACAGTTTTCTTACGCTTGTTAAAGCGGCACAGGATTCAATTGAATTTGTGATTAACAAAGCTATTGCCGATCATAACGGTCGTACTCCCCGGGGAAAGTCGGAGGTCATTAATCACTGCAGGCCTCTTTTTGAATCCATAAAAGATACCATCGTGCGAAGTTCGTGCATAAAGCAACTCGCTGAAACACTTGATATCGATGAAAGAATTGTCTATAGCAAAATAAAAAATCGGAAAGAGACTTCCCCGGACCCAAACACAGCCCGAAAGACTGCGGTAGATTTCCTTCAAACACTTGAAGGAAACTTTATTCGGCTTATATTTTTTAATCCACAGCTTATCACTATGGCTAGGGAGAGAATTACACCGGAAAGTCTTACGGATCAATTCTCCGCTAATTTATATTCTATTATACTCACAGTTTATACCCAGAGTGGAAAACTTGATCAGTGTATCAGCAGAGCAGAGGATCCTGAAACAAAAACAATCTTTTCTTTATTGGCGGTTTATCCTGTATCGGAAGAAAATGCAGAGGAAGAGCTTTTTCATACCATGAAAAAACTGGAAATAAAGTATCTTCGTAATAGTGCACGGCAAAATCGCAAGAAAATGGAGAATAATCCCGGGCAGCGTGCTGCTCTTCTGGAAGAAAACAATAGAATTATGTCTCAAATAAACCGGTTAGAAAAAGGCTCATGACAAAAAAAAGCTCTTCGGCCCTTAATGCACGAACTGAAAAACGGCTTCATAAGCTGGCAAAATTGCAGGGATTCGTTACCGATGTTCAGGTAGATGAACTAACCACGTCGGATAGCCAACGCTCTCTTATAATCCAGCACCTCAAGGATAATGATATTACCTTGAATACGCTGGTCTCTCCTAAAGAGGCGGCGGCACCGGTTGCCCGCACAAAACGTGTGGCAGGGGTCAGAAAACAGCCTCGATATTCCGATCCTACCTGGGTGTATCTGAATACGGTTGGAAGAGTTCCTTTGCTTTCACGAGACCAGGAAGCCGCCTATGCCAAAGAAATGGAATCGGCGCAAAGTAAGTTGTTCGAAATGGCGTTCAGCTCATCGATCGCCTTTGAGAGCCTTTATCGTATTGGTGACGAATTCAAGCGTAACGAAATTGAATGTATTAATGTTCTGCAAATCGAAGAAGAGCAGTATTCTAATCAGAATGATTTTGAAGAGCTTCGAAACAATTTCCTCAAAACAATATCCTCAATAAAACGCAAAGAAAAAACAATTAAAAGCCTCAAAGAAGATCTTAAAAAAACCAGTTCAAAAACAAAAAAACAGCAGCTTGAGGAAAAAATTGAATCGGTAAGTCTGGATACGGTCGGTTTATGCCGTCAGTTGAATCTCAATTCAAAGCAGATACAACATATTCTGACCAAGTACAAGAATTCGCTTATGGCCGAAGGTCGCGATGAAGAACTGGATGAATTCGAGCAGTGGGAAGAAAAACGGAATAAGGCCAAATGCGCCATTATTGAAGCTAATGTCCGTCTGGTTGTAAGTATTGCCAAAAAATATATCCTCCGGGGAATGGAAATAATCGATTTGATTCAGGAAGGAAATCGGGGGCTTATCAAGGCTGTCGAAAATTTCAACTACAAAAAGGGATATAAATTCAGCACCTATGCTACCTGGTGGATACGACAGGCGATATCAAGGGCGATTAACGATAAGTCGAAAACTATCCGAATTCCCGCAAACACTCTTGAGCTCGTTAACAAAACTATCCGTTTCTGTAAAAAATGGGTTACCGAATATGGATCTGAGCCTACGCATGAAGAGATTGCTGATGCTCTTGGGTATTCGATTTCAAAGGTAAGAAGAGCTCTGGAGTATTCATTAGATCCGATTTCTTTAGATATGGAGATCGGTAATGACGGCAGTTCAACGGTCGGTGAATATATCGAAGATACAAAAGCTGAAGATCCCTCTCAGCGTGTTTCACTACTCACGCTTCGGGAGAATATCTCTAAAGTACTCGATTCGCTTCACAGCAAAGAAAAAGAGATCCTGGTGATGCGTTTTGGTCTTGATGATGGGCGGATTAAGACGCTCAAAGAGATCGGAGAAGCTTTTAACATTTCACGGGAGCGGGTCCGCCAGATTGAAACCAAGGCCCTGAGCAAACTGAAACATCCAAGCCGGACACGGCAACTGTCTGCCTGGAAAGAAGAACGGGAGCAAGGATTTGCCGACAGCGAATATTAAAATCTGAATATCCGGGACAGTTCTGAAGCGCTTGTGAAGACATCCCGGAGAAAACCTCCATTACCACATCACATAATCAAATATTCGCATATTTTTAGTTACCTTTAATTAAAATATTCCTTCAATCTTTCTCTTGCAATGACTATTTCTGAATTATATAATTGTATTTTCAAGGTAATAGCAACCTACTGTGGTTTCTTCGGTTGCAAAAAACACTTCAAGTAATATCGATAGTATCGGCAAAGAAGCTGAGCATAGCAGTGGCTAATTAAGTGTTAACGAGAATATAGAAGTTTTTCCTCCGTATTCTCTTCCATAATCGGATTGCCGCTTTCAAACCGTACCGCCGACAGGGGAAAGGTGCGCTCTGACCAGATAACGGTGTCATCTTTTTAATGTGTATTATTATTCAGAGAGTAATATTCTTTTGTCAAACCCTCATGAATTTGCAACACAAATTCAAATAAAATTTAATCGATACGATAATTGTATTTATTTATTTTAATAACTTTTCTGAGATTTACTCAGGTAAGCAATACAACCTATTTTTAGATTATTTTCACACAACTTTTAATTGAAGAGGAGCGGTACCGTTAATGCAACCGACTGCTGATATGCAAAAACAGAACGCTGGTTCCTATGATCTGGTCTATCTCAAGCAGCTGGAATCCGAATCGATTCATATCATGCGTGAAGTAGTTGCCGAGTTTAAAAATCCGGTTATGCTCTATTCTGTGGGAAAAGATTCGAGTGTCATGCTCCGTCTTGCCCAAAAAGCCTTTTATCCGGGAAAGATTCCCTTTCCTCTTATGCATGTTGATACAGGGTATAAATTCCCCGAGATGTATGAATTTCGTGATAATTATTGCAAAGAGATCGGCGCCAATCTGATTGTGGAACGGAATGAAGAATGGATCGAAAAGGGTGCTCATCCTACCCGGCTTGGAAACGATAAATGCTGCTGGTATTTGAAAACGCAGGGGCTTCTGGAAGGATTACGCAAGCATGAGTTTGATGCTGCCTTTGGCGGTGCGCGGCGGGACGAAGAGAAATCCCGGGCCAAGGAGCGTATATTTTCTTTACGCGATGAGTTCGGCCAGTGGGATCCGAAAAACCAGCGTCCCGAATTATGGAATATCTATAATGCGAGAATCAACGACGGCCAGTCGGTACGGGTATTTCCCCTCAGTAACTGGACCGAATTCGATATCTGGACCTATATCAAAGTCGAAAACATTCCCATCGTTCCGCTCTATTTTGCCCGGGAACGAAAAGTCGTGGAACGGAAAGGGATTTTGATCCCGGTCTATTCCATCGATACGGTGGATCCCGATTCAAAAGTAGATGTGAGTGAATCTGAGATCACAACAATGTCGTGCAGATTTCGCAGTTTAGGATGTATTCCCTGCACCGGTGCGATTCCTTCCACGGCGCACACCATTGATGAAATCCTTGCCGAGGTTGCCGCTGCAAAAAAATCGGAGCGGGAGAATCGGGTCATCGATCTCACCAGTGATTCATCGATGGAACAAAAAAAGAAGGAAGGTTATTTCTAATGGCAGAATCCAAGAAAACGCTTCTGCGGTTTACCACAACCGGGAGTGTGGATGACGGTAAGTCAACATTGATTGGTCGGCTGTTATACGAAACCAAATCGATATTTGAAGATCAGTTTGCTGCAGTAGAAAAGACATCGAAAAAACGGGGGCAGGAAGAGGCCGATCTTGCTCTTCTTCTGGACGGCCTTGCCGCCGAGCGGGAGCAGGGGATTACCATCGACGTAGCCTACCGGTATTTTGAGACAACCAACCGGAAGTTTATTATCGCCGATACGCCGGGGCACGAGCAGTATACGCGGAATATGATCACGGGTGCATCAACCGCCGAACTGGCAATCATTCTTGTCGACGCCCGCAATGGGGTCATGACCCAGTCAAAGCGGCATGGTTTTCTGGTCTCCCTCCTTCAGATCCCCCATATGATCGTTGCGGTCAATAAGATGGACCTTGTCGACTATTCCCAGCAGGTGTATGATGATATTGTTGACGAATACAAGCGATTTTCTCAGAAGCTTGATATTCATGATATCACCTTTATCCCCGTGTCCGCGCTCAAGGGAGATAATGTTGTCGAGCGAAGTCCGAATATGCCCTGGTATGATGGGTTCACATTGCTTCATTATCTCGAAAATGTTCATGTTATGGCCGATAAAAACCTGATCGATTTCAGGTTCCCGGTCCAATATGTGGTACGACCGCATCTTGACTTCAGGGGTTATGCCGGCATGGTTGTTTCGGGGACAATTTCGCCCGGTGAAAAGGTCCTTGCGCTGCCGTCGGGAAAAACCTCCTCGGTAAAAGAGGTTGTTACCTATGACAGTAATTTGAAAGAAGCCTTTGCATCTCAATCGGTGGTCCTGACATTGAACGATGAAATCGATGTCAGCCGGGGCGATATGATCGTGCGGAAGAATAATTTGCCCACGGTGAGTAATCATTTCGAAGCGATTTTATGCTGGATGGATGAAAAGCCCTTTTCATTAAAAACCCATTATATTCTCAAACATACCAGCAGGAGTGTCAAGGCATCGGTATCGAAACTGAACTATCGGATCAATGTTAACACGCTGCATCGGGAACAGGCCGATACCTTTCATCTTAATGAAATCGGACGGGTAGAGATTACCACTTCCCAGCCGCTGTTCTTTGATTCCTATAAGTCAAACCAGGCTACCGGCTCATTCATTCTTATCGACCCTGTAACGAATCTGACTGCTGCAGCAGGCATGATAAGGGGACCGGTCAAGGAGCTTGACGAAGTAATACGTATCGCCCATCAGGATGAGCATGGACGCCGCCATTCATCCAATGTGACCTGGCAGGGACAGACCATTTCGCAGGAAGCCCGCGAGTTGCGTAACGGCCACAAGGCTGCGGTACTCTGGTTGACCGGCTATTCGGGAGCAGGGAAATCAACGGTTGCAAAGGCGCTTGAGAAAAAGCTGTTTGATACCGGCTGTCAGACCATGCTCCTTGATGGTGATAATATCCGGCATGGCCTGTGCGGCGATCTTGGATTTTCCGAAAAAGACCGGAATGAAAATATCAGACGGGTCAGTGAAGTTGCCAAACTCTTTTACGAGAATGGACGGATCGTTCTCTGCACCTTCATTTCTCCCTTGAAAACCCAGCGCAATTTCGCCCGTTCCATTATACCCGAAGGCCGCTTTTTTGAAATCTTTGTTCGTTGTGATCTTTCCGTCTGCAAACGGCGGGATCCCAAAGGTTTGTATAAAAAAGCCGACAGGGGTGAAATCAAAGATTTTACCGGAGTATCTTCACCCTACGAAGAACCCGGAAATCCGGAAATAACCGTTGAAACCGACCTCCGAAGTGTCGATGAAATTGTCGAAGAAATTATTGACAAGTTGATAGAAGCGAAAATACTTGAACACTGATGGTGAAAAAAGATTGGAGACAAGGAGAGAGACAACGATTTGAGAGGTTGAGGCTGAGGTTGAGGTTAAGAAAAAAAATGTTGAATTCTGACCGTTGCACTCCATTATCGTCATTTGTTATTCTCATTTTTAACTTTCGACCTTTAACTTTTGATTCTCTTTTCTCAAAACCGGTTTCCTAACTTTGACCCTGAGATCCTTGCTCATGCCTATCGACCTCCACACCCATTCAAATGAATCGGACGGATCGTATTCCGTCGAAGATCTCGTTGCCTTTGCAGTTCAACAGGGGCTTACCGCCCTCGGGCTGACCGATCATGACACCACTGCTGGACTCGAGCGGTTTGTTCGTGCCGCGCAGGCGCAGGGAATCACGCCTTTTCCCGGAGTTGAAATTTCGGCCGAATGGAAATCGGGGAACTGTCACATTGTCGGGTACGGCGTTTCACCCGGTTATGCACTATTAGAAAAGATGCTTCAGGAGACCAGGGACAGCCGTGATTTTCGCAATGAACGGATTATTTGTAAGCTCAATGAAGCCGGGGTCGATATTTCGCTCGAAGAAGTCTCTTCGCTGGCTGGTGGTGATGTCGTGTCTCGTCCCCACATGGCCCGCAAAATGTTGGAAAAAGGGTATGTTGCATCGGTGCAGGAAGCCTTTGATACGTATCTTGCCAAGGGCGCACTCGGCTATGTCGACCGGTTCAGGCTGGAACCCAATAAAGCGGTCGAGCTTCTTTGTGAGGTCGGCGCAACAGTTGTCCTGGCCCACCCTTCTCAGTGCAGGCTCGAGCCTGAGGACCTGAAAAAATTCGTAAAGCAGCTTACCGATGCCGGACTCGGCGGAATAGAGGTTTACACACCATACACCTCGGATTCACAACTGCCGCAGTATATGGATATCGCCAAGGCTTTTGACATTACAATCACCGGCGGTTCCGATTTCCATGGCGCAAGCAAGCCCACTCATAAGCTGGGATACTATCGGGACAATACGCTTATTCCCGATTCATGCAGCGAAGGGCTTTTGAAAATTTCCGCATGATTCATCGGTTTTTATAACATGCAACAGTCTGCTCAGCTACATTCAAAAAACACAGGGTTGTCCGATTCTCACCGAAGGATACTTACAGAGATAATAAAAAAGTATCTTCGTGACAAAAGCTGCACGGTTTATCTTTTCGGTTCCAGGGCAAAAGGAACTCATGTCCGATCATCGGATATTGATATTGCAGTCGCCTCAGATGAGGCCATAGATCGGGAATTGTCATTGATTCGTGCGGAATGCGAAGAGAGCAATCTGCCGTATACTGTCGATGTCGTCGATTTGTCAAAAGCGGGTGAAACAATGCGCAGGGGCGCTCCGGAAGAAGGTGTGGTGCTATGGAAAAGCTGAAACTCCAGATTGACTTGTGCACAAAAGCGGTTGCGACACTCAGGGAGATTCTCGAAGAACCATACAGTGTGATTGTAAGGGATGCTGCGATTCCCCGAAATCATGCTTCAGGAATATTTTAAAAGTCGGTATCATAGATGAAAATCAGGCGGAACAATTGCTGATGATGACCGATGACAGACATTTGACCTCTTACCCAAAAAGGATAGTCTACCCCCATGGCCAAACATTTTGCTCTCACCGGCGCGGCCGGATATATCGCACCCCGTCATTTAAAAGCAATCAAGGAGACGGGCAATGAACTGATTGCAGCCTGTGACCCGAACGATTCGGTTGGCATACTGGACCGGTATTTTTTCGATGTCAGCTTTTTCAAGGAATTCGAACGGTTCGACCGTCACCTGGAAAAACTTCGCCGAAGACACGAAGCAATCGACTATCTGACTATCTGTTCGCCCAATTATCTTCACGATGCGCACATTCGCCTGGCGCTGCGGTTAGGCGCCGACGCCGTCTGTGAAAAACCTCTGGTAATCAATCCCTGGAATATCGATGCTCTCGAGGAATTAAGTGAAGAGTTTGGTAAAAAGATCCATTGTATTCTTCAGTTAAGAACGCACCCGTCAATTATCGCGCTCAAGCAGAAAATCGAGAAAGAGAGCAATGGCGATAAGCACGATATCGATTTGACCTATATCACTTCACGGGGGAAATGGTATCTGGTTTCCTGGAAAGGGAATGTAACCCAGTCGGGTGGGTTGGCAACCAATATCGGGGTCCATTTCTTTGATATGCTGATCTGGATATTTGGTGAGGTGGAAGGGTATGAAGTTCATGCTGCCGATGAAAAAACGATCAGCGGGTATCTGGAACTGCAACGGGCGCGGGTAAAATGGTATTTATCGATAGATAAGACGAATATGCCGGATTCAATCAAAGGAAATGGACAGAGTACGTTCCGTTCGGTTACGGTTGACGGTTCAGAAATCGAGTTCTCGGGCGGTTTTACCGATCTGCATACCCGGGTGTACGAACGGATACTAGACAACAGGGGTTTTGGTCCCGAAGACTGCAGGGCATCGATACAACTGGTCCATGATATCCGTCATGCAGAGCCCAAGGGAGTGAAAGAGCATTCGCACCGGTTGCTGAGGGCGTAAGAGGTTTTACCCACGGAACACGCGGAAAAGACACGGAAAGAAGATGGGCACAGATTGGCACAGATGATATGAGATAAATGAAGAATATTGAACAAAGAACAAGGAATTTCGAAGGGGAAGAGGAATACAAAATTTAAAACACACATTTTTGTAGATGGATAGAATATTTGGATACACGCTTGTCTTTCCCACCCGAAATTTTCTAATCTGCTAAAATCAGCACAATTAGCGTTATCAGCGTTCTATTCTTTTTCCCCACGGAACGCGCGGAAAGGCACGGAAAAAAGAAAGGGTTCAGGGTTCAGCATAAAGCAGGATAATAGATTGTAATCCCAATACTCCACCACTCCATCACTCCACTCCACCAATCATAACTATGAACTATTTCAAACATGAATCAGCCTATGTGGATGAGCCCTGTGAAATCGGTAACGGCACGAAAATCTGGCATTTTTCCCATGTGATGAAGCAGGCGAGAATCGGGAGGAACTGTATTTTAGGCCAGAATGTAAATATTGCCGGCAATGTGGTGATCGGGAACAATGTGAAAATCCAGAATAATGTCTCGGTGT
>WJLZ01000014.1 GCA_014728215.1 Chitinivibrionales bacterium | reverse complement strand
TTTATTGAAAGTTATCGCGAGCTCCGGATTCTGATTCCATATTGCATATAACGTTACATCTTCCGTTCCCATGGTAAAACTCGCGCCGTCGCTGTATTGAGCCGGGCCGTCGGCGACAGTTGCCCATCCGGCAAAATTCCAGCCCGTTTTGGAAAAAATATTCAGCGTAAGATTTGCAGAAGAACCGCCGGTGATATTTTGTGAATCCATTGTACCGACTGCGGCTGAATCGTTTTTATTATATGTGACAGTGAATATATTGGTCACGGCAAACGTTGTCATGTGGAACAGTGTGTCCCGTCCGTCCGATAAAGCTATTTGAAAACTGAAAATACCTGCTGTGTCAGGTGAAAATACCACAGTAAACGAAGAATCTGAAGATGAGGTATCAAGCCAGAGAGGGTCAAATTCCGATATGTTATTAATAAAGAAAACAACGGGGTCGCCATTTTTATCATATGCGCAATAGGTGAGTACAATAGAGTCGGTAATACTGTATGATGTTGATTCGGGAGCTGCGGTGAAGGCCGGGGCATATTTGTGGTACAGATACACCGCAATTTGCCGAGTTTGCTCAATATTCTGCTCATTCAGGATTGCTTTTAGCCCTATTATGACAACCCCTGTATCGGCAAGCGAACTGTAGAGAAAACGGTAAGATATAGTGTCTTCAGTCGGCTCTGATGTCGGATAAAGAGTATCTTCATACATGCCGTCACTATTGTGATCCACAAGAATCATCTCAACAAATTTCATAAGATTAACGGCTATCTCAATCCCTACAGAATCAGCCGTGCATATTGTATCGCCGGTCAAATTTATAACAGAGAAAGAAAAATTATCAGGATTGTCAATTGGATTCAATGGATCATTCATGCAAACGATCGAAACTACCGCTAAGGTGAATATGCAGATGAAAAACGGAATTAATGTTTTCTTGGCCATTATGAGAACCTTTCCGTTTTAGCTAATTAACGTAGCAATAAAATGCTATATGAAAGTATTTGAAGAATTAAAAATCTGTCAAGAGCGAATATTTCATTTCCGGCTTTTATTAGCACTCCCTCGAATCCTTAGCCTGGCAGGAAAATTAATATAAATCCGGCTTGCTTTTTGTGTCAAAATATATTTGAAACGATTTGTTGATCATTTTTCTATTATTTGTTCGTATTTCTCCGCAGGCGGTTTCATCGACGGCACAACGGCAACCGTACCGATTGTAAGCCTTCCAGCCGGATAAAATGAAAGAGCGGAAATTCTGTTTCCGCTTTGTATAACGACTACAAATACAATGCCTTAGCGCTACTCTCTCATATCATGCTTTATGCCATTTTGCAGGCGTGTGATCCCGTTCACAGCGGTTTCACCAATTAAGGGGTATGCTTTAACAGCAAATTGAAAAGGCGGATACCAGTGAGAAAAAGCGCCGGCACAGTTCAATTGAACAAAACTGAGTTCGCTTAATCGTGGATTCAATGAACTGGCTGCAATACATGATGCTTTCGGCGATTTGAGTAACCTGTCGAAGCTCTATCTCACCAGCAACTATATCGCAGCGCTGTTGCCGAAACAGCACATGACAGCATTTATATCGACAGTATCGCCTGGGAGGCTATCCATGTGACGGTCATGTCGACAGGAAAAACACCGGTGTGCGAATTAAATCTTATGCATCTTAAAAACCGTCGATTCGATTTTCCTGATTGTTTCTGCGATTTCCGTATGGATTCTGGAATGTTTTGTTCCTCGTGAATAGACCCGCATGTCCCGGAGGCCTCCCTGCCATTCGTTGCTTCCCAAAAAGACGCCGCCCATACCCAGAGGTTCTTCGATTGCCGATTCCATGTCATTAAGGATAGTCCAGACCAGGGCCCATCCGCGGGCGGTTTTTCGGGGGATATAGCCGCCGCCGCCGGTGACAAGCATGGGTTTGTTGAGCTGCATAATATCAGGCAGGATTTCGGCAAACACGTTGTTGGTCATGTTCAGATGGGTAAGCGGGTCTCCGGCAAGGATATCCATGCCGATTTCACAGACGATGACATCAGGATCATAAAATTCGATAAGAGGCGGAACCAGAGTTTCGAAAATAAATAAATAGGCATCGTCATCGGTGCCGGGAGGAATCGGAATATTGACATTGTATCCGGCCCCTCTGCCTTCACCGATCTCATCTTCAAAGCCACCCCAGGGGTAGAGTGATTTGCCGCTTTCATGAATTGAAATGGTGAAAACATCACTGTTTTTATAGAACGCATGCTGCGTGCCGTTACCGTGATGAGCGTCGAGGTCGAGACAGAGGACCCGTTTTCCGGCCTTTGCCAGGGTTTTGCAGCCGAGTGCGATATCGTTAATATAGCAGAAACCACCTGCTTTTTCGGGGAGTGCGTGATGGTATCCCCCTGATGGATTGAACACCCGTCCGGCAGCCCCTTCTAAGAGCAGGCGGGCACCGGTAACGGTGGCTCCGGCGGCAAGCATGGAATAGGGGAAAAGATCATAAAATACCGGCGTTTCTTCAGTCCCTAATCCGTAAAAGAAATCGTCGGATTTCATGTCGCCGGTGGTGGATATCCGTTTCAGAATATTAAGATATCGTTTGGTGTGAAACTGGTTGGCTTCCTTTTCCGTAATCGCCACAGGAGCAGCCTCAAAGCTGTTGCCGCCGCCAAAAAGTCCCATGGATTTCAACAGCGACTTTGTCATTCCCGCACGTTCTGTTTTAAAAGGACACATGTCGGGATAATGGTACCGTTCGATTTCTTCCGAATGAATAAATGCTGTTTTTGTAAAACTCATATTTCTAATCGTTTATCCTTCTTTTGCCGGACCTCTTACGCATTTCGAAAATCAATCACCGTCTCCCGATAGGCTTCAGGCACACCAATGTCAAATCGCCGTCCTTTAACGACATAGCCGGTGAATCCCTTCTCCTGCCTGAGTTTGTCGAGACAGGATGTCAGTTGGAATTCTCCTTTTTCCCTAATATTGTTGTCAATCGCTTCCTCAAGATAGGCGAATATTTCCGGCTGAAGAATATACTGGCCGAAGACGGTGAAAAAAGAATCATCATTCATACCTTCAACATGAAGGTGTTCACGGGCATATTCAAGCGTCGGCTTTTCGCTGAACTCGGTGATCGACATCAATGATTTTTTTTCTTTCCATGCCCCGGTGACACACCCGAATTTACTGATCTGATCGCCGGGGGTGACTTTCAGTCCCACCACGCTTTCACCACTTCGTTCATAGGAATCGATCATCTGTTTGCAGCACGAGACATCATTATCCGATGCATAGAGATGATCACCGAGCATGAGAAGAAAGGGTTCATTACCGACCCATTCCTTTGCACAATATACTGCATGGCCGAATCCATCCTGGGTCTCCTGTACGGCAAAGTGGATGCGATGGCCAAGATCGAGCACATAGCTGCTGTATTCCTGGTTTTCCTTCGAGAGTTTCCGGAAATTACCGATTGGTGGTGGCGTACAGAAAAACTCTTCGAAAAGCTCACGGTCGTCTTTCTGAACCACCAGGCAGATTTCTTCGATTCCGGCATTTACGGCTTCCTGAACAATAGCCATGATAACGGGCTTGGCTCGTCCGTCACGGTCAATAACAGGAAACAATTCCTTTTTTAATGCTTTCGATGCCGGAAACAGGCGAGTGCCGAAACCTGCAGCCGGGATAACCGCTTTCCGTACTCTCCGGCTCGACCGGAGGGTTAATTTCAGGCATTCTACGTTTAGATCACGCTCCAGAATTTCCATAACTTTCCGCTGAGAATCTTCATCTTTCACAACAAACTGAGCAGTGCCGTCACCTTGAGAACCGACCCCTTTTCCTCCGTAGACCAGTTTTTGTATCGGTCCGTATGACAAGACCTTATGGAGGACCGGTGAGGTAAGCTGTGAAGGGCATGCGGGTTGAAGATGTTTGTCGAATTGCTGCTGAGCTTCAACCATGAGCGCCCCGAGTTTTGCCGCATTGCCCTCTTCGAGCGCTTCACGGGCTTGCTGTGTTATGTCGGCACTGATACTGCCCAGATATTTTTGCACATTTTTTTGAAGTTCATTTTCCGCAAAGGGATAACAATGGTTGAGGCTGTTCAGGATTTCTTTCGTATCCTTACCTGCACAAAGGTCAACAATAACAAAATGGATATCTTTGGGTACCCGCATCTCTTTGACATCGATTTTATCGCCATCGAAGGTCATGAGAATCGGTCTGTCCCCATAGGCACAACCCTGGTCCATACGGCCGCAACGGGAAGGGGTTGTAATTTCACCGAGATAGGCGTATTCCATTTCTCCTCGAACGGTCATTTTCAGGTCATAGATCCGGTTAAAAGCCCGTGCCACAAGCACGCAGAGCGCCGCACTGGAGGAGAGCCCCTTTTTTATCGGAAGGTCGGTGAGGTAGTTGTCGATCTCCATCCCCCGGATCCGGTAATGGGTCATGACATTATAGGCAACACCGGCGACATAGCTGAAAAATCCACCCTTTTCAGCTTCGGCCAAAAGCGCATCCCGCTCCATCGGAATCTCGAATGGTCCTTTGCGGGTACCATCGCTCAAGGTCGAACTGAATATGAGTTTCGATGGATGCGGTTTTACTTCGGCGTGAAGGCCCTGGTTGGTACCGGTTATTATTGTATAACCCTTTTCAAGTTCACCATTAATACGCCGGTAACCACCGGCCCAGTCGGTGTGTTCACCGAATAAACAGATTCTGCCCGGAACAAATATTTTCATTAGGAAATACTCCTGAGGTGGAAAACAATATCATTCAAAGAAAAATAAAATAATTTCTGTTGAAGCTTTGATACAGCATAACGTTCACACCGATGCTTCGCATTTATGGTATCAAGAATCCCATTGTATTTTCTAATATATGATATTTTATAAAAATCCAATTATCAGTCAACCTTTCCAGTGTCCTTACCTTCCCGAAAAAACCGCTCAGTATGCCTGTTTTTTTGCCGGTGATGTCTCTTCAGGGGAGCTGGACACTCTTCTCGAGCGGGGATGGCGCAAATTCGGAATATACTTTTTCCGTCCTTCCTGCCCGAACTGCAGAGCATGTATTCCTATCAGGGTTCCTGTGCAGACATTCAGTCTGAGTTCAAGCCAGAAAAAAATCCGTAACCGGAATAAAAATGTCGTCTTCCAGTTTAATCCGCTCAGATACTCAGATCGAGTGTATGAAATATATAGTGATCATTCAAAGACTCGATTCGGAAAGAAAACAACAAAAGATGAATTTATCGAGTCGTTCTATGTTCCATCATGCCCTTCCTTTCAATCGGAATATTATATCGAAGATAAGCTTTTCGGAGTCGGGTTTCTGGATAAATCGGACAAGGCATTCAACAGTATCTATTTTGTTTTCCTGTCTGAAGAACGCAAGCGGGGACCCGGCGTATTGAGTGTTCTCAGAGAAATCGAATATGCCCGAACGCAAAGACTTCACTACTACTATCTCGGTTACTGGATCGAAGAAAATGCGAGTATGGAGTATAAAGACCGGTATAAACCCAATCAGAAAATGAACTGGGAGACAGGAGAGTGGAGGGAAGGATAATGGATTTGTTGCGAATTTACTATGCAATTCCGGCAACCGGGAAACGGAAACCAGGCTCGTTAGAGCCGGTATGGTGGAGAAAAATTGAGAAAACGGCCCTATCCCCGCCAGTTTTTCTTTTGTTGTGTTCAATGATTATATTGTAGTCTGTTAACAAGGCCGGTGGGGAGAACAACGTGTTTGAAACATGAAATACCGGTTACTATACCACAAATGGAATTGTCCATAATGATTTACTGGAAAAAATCAGTGCTGTCCAAAATAAATTGAAATATCGAAAATAACCGACATCGCAGTGAATATGGTCCGATTTTTTTTCGTAATGAATCGAAGTTTACGTTATACAATTATCTTGATTGTTGAACGCCGATGACGCCAATTTGGCCGATTATCGCTGATTTTTTAAAATATTCAGTTTTCTGATTAGCGAATGCCGGCATGATCAGCGTAATCAGCGTTCTATTTTGGACAAGAGTGGGAAAAATAATGAATGTAAGGAGGAGGGTGAATGAGTAAAATCGGAGCCGTGATCATTCCTTTTATTTATGCGATCCTCTTTATTTTTGTGCCGATTAAGCTTTTCAATACCAATTACGGCTGGTCGGTTATTATTCTGTTCTGGATACCGGCCATACTCCTCTATGTTTCTATGTCCCTTGGCAAAAAGATATCTTCTGCCCGGCAAAAAGCATTCTGGGCTACTACATTGATAATGATTCCGGTGACTTTCCTTTTCGAATATCTCTGTTTATATCTCGATATCTGGGGCTTTCATGAGGATATTCATAAGCTCTGGGGAATAAAAATCTGGGGTGCGCCGATAGAAGAATTTCTTTTCTGGTTCGGAGCGACACCCTTTTGTCTGATGGTATACCTCTACTTTCGCAATATTTTTAAACCTTCAAGGGTATCAGGCACCTAGTCGAGAACATGTACCACCTCTCGTTTAATGTGTTGAAGGAGGCAGTTTATGCCGGATGATCATACTGACGGCGATCATACTTATCCTGTCACAACCGATATCGACAGTAAACCAACCTATACACGGGGAATAAAGCGCCCCTGGTGGATGATTATTTCTATCCCCTTTATAATTCTTATCGTATTCATGCGCAAACATGTAAAAAACATGTGCTGGAAATCAAGCTTGTGTCTGGTGGCGCTCTTTGAGTTTACTCTTCTGTTTGTAGAGCACAATTCGGTAATGATCGGTCACTGGGTGTATAACAAAAACGCCATTCTGGGATTCGAGATATGGAGTATTCCCATTGAAGAGCCGCTGATTTATTATTTGTTCCCCCCGATTTTTGTGGTGATGATTTTTCATCTGTTTTTAACAAGGTTCGCAAAGGAGAAGGACGATGACCGCTAAAAGGATCTTTGGTATTCTCTTTTTTACCGTCCTTGGGATCTATGTTCTGGCGAATGTCTCCCTTATGGGTTTTGGCGAATGGTTGGCAACCGGTACATTTATTGCAACCTGGCTTCTTTTCAAATTTGTAATCCATAAGGATATTACCGGCGATCTGATAACAGGGATGATCGTGGGGGCGACGGTTGAGTATCTTACTGAAGCCTATTGGGATTACTCCATGAAGGTGTATATCTATAAAGATATTTCTGTTTTTGTCATTATGGGCTGGGGATATAGTTTTACCTATTTTCTCTATTTTTCGAGAATTCTTTACAAAAAGCTCTTCAATAAAAACATGGTAAAGCTTTTCGACAAGCGGATAATACTTTGTGATGCTCTTGTCGGGCCGCTCTGGTTTATTGCGAATGAATATGTGGGCATGAATATCTTTCATCTCTGGACTTACAGCAGTATTGCCGGGTGGACCCATATCATCCCGGTGATACACTACCCGCTTGAAGGGGTGATCGGTTCGATTTTTTTCTCTATAACTTTTCCTACCTTTGTGCGATACTGGCAAAAAGAGTTTGATTTCGACCCCCATTTGTGATACAATCAATATATTCTTTGTGTGTAAATTGTAAACAGGTGGTTTGATGGAGTTGAGACACAAGATTTCCCGTCTGCTGTTTTCTCCGGCTGTTAGTCATCACGATCAGATAATAGAATGGAAATTGAACGCATTTTATAAATTGCTTTCTGTTCTCCTGCTTGCATTTTTAATACCCATATTCTTCTTTTTTACAGTATTCGGAGAACCGGTGCTTATCGGGATTTCGTTTTTGTTTGTTATCGCTACCTTTCTGTCCTATCGACTGGTGCTGCGAAAGCAACTTGCACCGGCGGTATACCTGGTGCTGATCTGTAGCACGCTTACTTCGTCCTACTATTTGGTATATACCGGGAAAACCGATGCAAGCTATCTGCTGTCTTTCAATGTGTTGATGGCAGGGCTTTTTCTTGGTAAACGCGCAGCTTTTCTCTGGGCATTTTTCTATACCCTTCTGCTTTTTTCGATTGCACTTTTTACCGATCTCTTCACTTTCTTGCCCCCGTTGGTTGATTATTTTGCCCGTTCACCAGATACTTCGGGAGTCGAAAGCCACTTTTCAACGGCCTTGTTTCTTATCTGGGCTACGGCATTTGTAAGTCTTTTGTTCCAGAAATATTTTGCCGAACTCCTGGCAAAAATCAAACATGCCAATATGGTATTAGAAAGAAAAGTTGATGAGCGGACCGATGAACTCAACAGCGTTAATAAAAAACTGGCTGATGCCCTTGCAACTGAGCGGACATTGAAAAGTGAAGCGCAGAAGAAGGCCAAGGAAGAGCGTTCCAAGCTTCAGTCGGAACTGTTTCAGGCCCAGAAAATGGAGGCGATCGGGCACCTTGCCGGCGGTGTTGCCCATGATTTTAATAACCTTCTTACGGTCATTACGGGATATGCAGGACTGCTCGAAATCAAACTCGATGAAGCATCATCATTGCTCGGTTATGTTCAGGAAATCCGGAAAGCCGGTTCCCGGGCAGCCGAACTCACCAACCAGCTTCTGGTTTTCGCCCGGAAAGGGAAGTTCCAGTCGAAAGCAATCGCCGTTCATGAGATCATTCGTGAAGTAGTAGCACTTTTAGAACGAACAATTGATAAGCGCGTTTCCATAAATCTGGATTTCAATGCCAGACCGTCGACAACAACCGGTGATTCGACTCAGATACAGAACGCGCTTCTTAACCTTGGAATTAACGCCAGAGATGCAATGGCGGAAAAAGGTGGAGTTTTGACCTTTGCTACCAGGATCGAAATGGTTGCCCGAAGTAGATTACTGGGGCATTCTTTTATCCTGGAACCCGGTACCTATATCGCAATATCCGTCTCCGATACAGGAACAGGTATCGACCGGAATACCATGGACCATATTTTTGAGCCCTTTTTTACCACAAAAGAGAAGGGGAAAGGCACCGGTCTGGGACTGGCCGCTGTCTATGGCTGTGCAAAGCATCATCAGGGATGTGTCGAAGTACAAAGTGTTCTGGGGAAAGGAACGAGTTTTACGCTCTATTTTCCCGTTCTTGCCGCTGAAGATAATTGTCGGGAAACCGGCTGGTTTGCAGTTGGAGGAAAGTCGTTTATTTCCGGAAGAATTCTTATTGTTGAAGACGAAGAAGCGGTGCGAAATATGACTGGAGAAACACTGGAAGCCCGGGGGTATACTGTTGTCACCTGTGATAACGGCATTGAAGCTCTGGAATACCTGTCAGTACATGCCGACGATGTCGATATTGTGCTTTTGGATATGATTATGCCTGAAATGAACGGGCGAGATACATTTTATCGAATTCGAGAAATAAACCCATCATTGATTGTTGTTCTCATTTCAGGATATAATCCTGACGGTGAGTATGCCGACATTCTTAAATTGGAGCGTGTTGCATTTATTCAGAAACCCTTTTCAGAAAACCAGATCATGACCACTATCGAATCCTTCCTCAGTATTGAATCCCAATGAAGAATCTCTGTTCTGGTGATTACAGATTACCATTACTCCTTTGCCGGAAATCATTTTATTAGTATGCTTTAAATGAGAAGGGAACTCAAATATATGCTGCAGAAGATTGTTTTGATGCTGTGCCTGACCATTATGTGGGCTCATGGAAGTCCGCGGGCAGTTGCAGGGACGATGCTTGGGAAGAAGCTATGGTGGGAAACTGCCGATATTTCCTATGACACCCTCGGTTGGGATGCCATAGAAAAAGCCCGTGAAATCGACGATTCCATGCAACGCCGGGGCCCCTATGAATCATGTGAGAAATTTGCCGCCAAAGGTAAGGTGTTTTTCAGAGTAAAAGAATTATCGGCCCTTTCTGTCGCGATCCTGAAAGATCTGGGCTTTGAAATCCTTTTTCTTGTCCAGTATCGAGGGTTTACCGAATCCGATCTGATGATTTCGGTTCCCGGCAGTTCAAAGGACTATAAACAGCGCCTGATGAGATCGGATTATCTCTGGGAAAAACTTGAAGATTTCAATCTGGAAAAGCCGGAGAAAATGGATGATAACTATACCGTTACATTGAATTTTCATGAGGGTGGATTTTCAAAATATACCGGTAAAGAGGATATTATGAATAATGCAAAACAGATCGTTTCCGGAAAGAGTGGCGTTATTATTGAAAATCGTCATGATACCGGCGGAGAGAATGTTCTTGTTCGCCGGATCGTTTATTCGGTCTTTATGATTGCCGATAAAAAAATGACCGGCAAAAAAATTATCTCCAAAGTAGAGAAAGTAATGGATTCTCTGGGACTTGACCTCAGCTATAAGCCCCCGCACCTGGAAAAAATTGAGTGTCCATAACTACCGAACATTTTACTTTCACACTAATATTACACAGGCGAACCCTCCCTCGTTGAACCGATGTGAGGGCCTTGGGGGCACCTGACAAAACAGCTTCCTGTATACCCTTCCTTGCAAGCTTTTTGGCGAAATGGTATAATCAAACTCAGTTTATTGCCACTTTGTCAGCTAGGGCTTGATTTGATGGATGAAAGAAATTTTGATGGAAGCCATATCATAAATGCGGACCGAGGATATCGGAGCGCGGCGAGGTCATCTGTGAGGCGCGAGGTCGGCACATACCGGGCGTATGCAACGATTGAGCAACGAAGCAGATGGGCTCATCCCGCTCGATCGACTGGCGGGAGCATTGGTGAGATAGCTTCTGTTCTTTGGGGGAGAGGAGTGAAACACGGGTGCGGTTTTCTTTTATTTACATTGATGCAATTCTCGTTCGCCGGCGATTCTTCTTCTTATTTGTCTATAATGTTTTGGCGGGCGGACTCCCTTGTCCGGGCAATCTATTCGCAACCCGAAATAAAAATGAAAGAACTGGCTCCGGCAGGTGAGCTGTTTCGCCGTGTATTGAAGGATAACCCTGCGCTTTACACCCTCCTCCGGACAAGTTCGGCAGGACTGGTCGTTAATGAAGCTATACGTGATACTCCACCAGGAGAGAAATACCGCGATATCAGTGGTAAGGAATGGTATATGGCGCCCCGGCAGTCAATGGATTCTTTTTATGGCGAGATAGTGGAGCTGGAAGGAAAAATCGTTCAGCATATCGGTTTGCCGATAAAAATTACAACCCCGGAGAATAAAATCCGGTTCGGTGGAGTGCTTCTGGCCGTTCTGGATCTGGATTATCTAATTCGGACATATGCCCAACACAATAAACGGCCCTTCAGAATCATTCTCGATAAAAAAGAATTATACAGCCGAAACTGGAATGATACCTGCGCGCGTATTGATAACAAAATCATTTATAAAGGACAAAAGTCGCTTACCTTACAGCTCTGTGACAGTTTGCATCAGTTGTGGGTTGAACAAATATCCGAAAAGGCGGAGGAAGAGAGTAACGAGATTTCTTCGTTATATTCTGAAAGAAAAAAAGACGTCGGGAACAGAACTTTCCTTGATTTTGTTAGGATGAACAGGAATGCTCTGGTCGTTGCTGCTGTCGGCCTTATAGCGATTTTAATCCTGGCTGCTGTTCTTCTTGCCCTTAAAAAGAGCAGGAGTTTGGAAAATGATGAAAATGATAACAACGATGATTCTGATCTGGAGCGCGAACGGCAAAGAGAAGGAATGCGGGAGGCTTTGAAGAATAAACTGAAAGAAGAATTGAGAAAGGAAATTCAAGAGAATTATTATAACGAAATATTTGACCGGGAAAAGAAAAAACTCGAACAAAGGATAAAGGAGACGGTTTCTGCAAAAGAAACCGATGCTGTATATGCCTTAGAAAAAGAAGACCTTCACCGGCGCATTAGAGAGGAAATCCAGAACAATGAAAAAGTTGATATATACCGGAAAATCTATGATGAAATAGCGGTAGGGGAACGAAGGAGGATCGAAGAGCATGAATTGGAAGGAATAATTGAGAACGAAAAAAAACGATTGCTCGATCAGGAGGGACCGAAATTACGCAAAGAATTCGAAGAGCGGATTTACCGTGAAGAAGTGGGGGTAATTACCGGTAAAATAAAAAAGCGTGTTGCCGATCAGCATAAAGAAGAAATAATGCTGGCATTGGTGGAACATGAGGAAAATATTGTTCGCGAAAGGGTTTCAAAGAAGTGGGATGAGTTATCCGGAAAATGTCTTCATGAATGCAGGCAAATACTGGATGAAACCCAGAAGATTGCGGTTTCCCTGAAATCGGTTAAATCCCTGGAGTCACTGGAAGAAATGCTTGAGATATTAAACAAGCAGAAAAGGCAGTTCAAATATTTCAATCTGGATTCTGCAGCCACAAGTCAGTTGCTGACTTTTCTGGGAAATATCTGTACGGAAATGAGCGGCCAGTTTGATTTTCTTGACAGTTCGATTAAAAGTGCGGTGATGCGGGTTAACAGTCTGCTTAACCATGTTGTTAACAAAGAAGATTCCTGAATGGAGGCTTGAGCCTTGCCGTTTGAATTTTGAGATTTCTCAAACTTATTTTTAAAGCATGATTAAAACAGGAATTGGACATGATACCCATCGTTTTCAGTTGGAAGTTCCCAAAAATCTGGTATTGGGAGGGTTTACGATCCCCGATTGTTTCGGGCTTCAAGGCAACAGTGATGGTGATGTTGTTCTCCATGCGCTTACCAATGCGCTTTCGAGCATTACAGGGGTAAACATTCTGGGTGCGGTTGCCGATGAAATGTGCATGAAAAAGGGGATAAAAGACAGCAAAAAATATCTCAAAAAGGCGCTGGGATGTCTCAAAGAATACGCTGTTGTGCATGTATCCATTTCGATTGAGGCCAAGATTCCCAAACTGGCTCCTCATATCGATGCCATGAAAGAATCGATTGCATCACTATTTTCTCTCACCCCCTCGGATGTTGGAATAACGGCAACTTCCGGAGAACGGTTAACCGCTTATGGTCGGGGAGAAGGGATTATGGCTATCGCCGTGGTTACTGCGATCAAAACAGAAAAATAAGCCCCTATCTCTAATTATTAAGACAAACCACATAAAAACCTGTCTATCAGGTCATTGGGGTTGACATGAAAGCCCTTTTCCCGGTATAATTATTACTATACAAGGGAGGTCTTTTATGCCGGTAGATTCCATACCACCCAATGATGGGGCTGCACAGTTGCATACTTCCGGCCGAACCGACGGTACCGACAAAAAAACGGAAACGAGCAGGAATACCGATGATCGAAACAGGGAGAGAGCCTCGGAGGCAGAAAACCCACGATCGGGGTCTGGACGGACTGAAACTTTAGATAAGGTAGAAATCCGACGGGAACAGATCAATATAACAAAAAAGCTTGATGATGATGATCCAAATCGGAAATCTCCTCAACCCCTGGAACCCACCAGGGGAGCAATAAACCTTACAGCCTGAAAACCATCCGGAATATGTCTTTCACCGGGTTGAGCCCGGGCACAATCGAATAATCATCTGATCCTTCAGTGAGCTGCGCAACCAGAACTTATTTTCTATCTCTTACTGGAATATGTATGGTTACGGAGCCCTGGAGGAGACATAATGGAAAAAACTATTCGCGTACGTTTTGCCCCTTCGCCAACAGGCTATTTGCATGTAGGCGGTGCCCGGACGGCATTGTTTAATTATCTCTTTGCGCGGCATAACAACGGCGTGTTTATTCTGCGTATCGAAGATACCGATCAGAGCAGATATCAGGAGAGCGCATGCAAAGAGATCTTCGACAGTCTAAAATGGCTGGGAATCGAGTGGGATGAAGGGCCTGATGTTGGCGGAGACTATGGCCCCTATGTCCAATCGGAGCGAAGAGATATCTATAAGCAATATGCCGGGCAGCTTGTCGAAAGCGGTAATGCCTATCCCTGTTTCTGTTCCCCCGAGCGCCTTCAAAAAGTCAGGGAAAAACAGCAGGCCGAAAAACAAAAAATCGGATATGACAGGCATTGCCGGAGCCTTTCGGAATCCGAGCGACGGAAACTCCTGGAAAAAAACACCCCCTGTGTTATCCGGCTTAACGTGCCGCTTGGTAAAACTGTCGTGTTTAACGATGCTGTTCGAGGTGAGATAACCTACGAGAGCGATCAGCTTGATGATCTGGTTTTGCTGAAAACCGATGGGTTTCCAACCTATCACCTTGCAAATGTTGTTGATGATCATCTGATGAAAATTTCCCATGTTTTACGGGGTGATGAATGGATAGCCTCAACCCCTCGTCACATCTTGCTGTATGAGGCCTTTGGATGGACTCCTCCCGAATTTGCCCACATGCCGGTGATATTATCCTCCGACGGTGGTAAGCTTTCAAAGCGCAAAGGTGCGGCTTCGGTGTTGGACTATTGCCGGGCAGGATATTTGCCGGAAGCGTTGCTTAATTTTCTTTCTCTTTTAGGATGGGCGCCCGGTGATGATAGAGAGATAATGAACAAAGAGGAGATCTTTTCCGCCTTTTCACTTCAAAGAGTATCACCTAAAGCATCGGTATTTGATGAAAAAAAACTGGAATGGATGAACGGGCAATATATGGCTCAACGGTCCGTAGAGTCGATTAAGGGTGATATCATACAAGGCTGGAAAGAAAAGGGCTTTATCGACCGCAATGCTGATGAAAATGATGAATATCTGGAGCAAGTAATCGCTCTGATGAAAGACCGGTCTAAGAAAATTACCGATTGTATCGATAATTCATTTTATTTCTTCAAAGATCCTGAAGGGTATGATGAAAAAGCTGCCAAAAAGCATTTTAAACCCGATGCTGCAAAGCATTTACAAGTGCTTTGCGATAAAATTGAAGCGTCCGATATATTCACGCAGGAGAGCCTCGAGAATATTTTCAGGGAATATGCCGAGAAGGCCGGGGTCTCGGGTGGAAAACTGATCCATCCGACACGTCTTGCAGTGAGTGGAGTAAGTTTCGGCCCCGGATTATTCGAACTGCTCGAGGCACTGGGAAAAGAGACGGTTGCTAAAAGGATGCATAATGCAATTTCCTGGATAAAAGAAAATAAAAGCTGAAAAGAAAGAGATACATATTTATGAATACCGCCGCAAATCTTGAGAATGCACCTGTTTCGAATTTTATTCGGACTATTATCAAGGAACACAATGAATCCGGCCGCTTTGGCGGCAAGGTTGTAACCCGTTTTCCTCCGGAGCCGAACGGTTATCTGCATATTGGCCATGCAAAGGCAATATGTATCGATTTTGGAATGGCCGAAGAATTCGGTGGAGAATGCCATCTCAGGTTTGATGATACCAATCCATCAAGAGAAGAACAGGAATATATTGATTCGATAAAACAGGATGTCGCCTGGCTGGGATTTGACTGGGGCGAGCGTGTTTTTTTCGCCTCCGACTATTTCGGTAAGATGTACGAATGGGCTGTCGAATTGATCAAGAAAGGCAACGCCTATGTCGATGATCTTAACGCCGAACAGATACGGGAATATCGAGGTACATTAACCGAGACGGGGAAGGAGAGTCCCTTTAGAAATCGATCGGTTGAAGAAAATCTTGAGCTTTTCGAAAAGATGAAAAATGGAGAATTTCCCGACGGTTCTCATGTTTTACGGGCAAAAATAGATATGGCCTCTCCAAATATTAATATGCGGGATCCGGTGATGTACCGGATACAGAAAATGACACACCACAGAACCGGCAATGAGTGGTGTATTTATCCCATGTATGACTGGGCCCATGGATTGGAAGATTCCATTGAAGGAGTCACTCATTCACTCTGTTCTCTGGAATTTGAAGATCACCGCCCGCTGTATGACTGGTTCCTGGATCAGTTGGGAATTCATCATCCTCAGCAGATAGAATTTGCCCGTCTTAATCTTACCTATACTGTTATGAGCAAACGGAAGCTGCTCCGTCTTGTCAGGGAAGGATATGTGAATGGGTGGGATGATCCCCGGATGCCGACCCTCAGTGGTTTCAGGCGGCGGGGATATACTCCGGAATCGATTCGTACTTTCTGCGAGCGTATCGGGGTTGCGAAAAGGGACAGTGTCGTTGATGTTGCCTTACTTGAGCATTGCCTCAGGGTGGAACTCAATAAACACGCCCCCCGTTATATGGCCGTTTTACGTCCGTTAAAAGTAATAATCGATAACTACCCCGAAGGACAGGTGGAAGAACTCGAGGCGGTTAATAATCCGGAAGACCCCGAGGGGGGGACAAGAAAGGTTCTGTTTTCGGGTATTTGTTATATCGACCGGGAAGATTTCATGGAGGAGCCGCCTAAAAAGTTTTATCGCCTTGCCCCCGGCCGTGAAGTCCGGCTGCGGTATGCCTATTTTATCAAATGTACTGATGTTGTCAAAGATTCCCAAACCGGAGAAATCACCGAGGTCCATTGTACCTACGATCCCGAAACAAAAGGCGGGAATGCTCCGGATGGACGCAAGGTTAAGGCAACACTCCACTGGGTCTCGGCCGGTCATGCAATCGATGCCGAGGTGCGATTATATGATCATCTCTTCGCAAAACCTGATCCCGATGATGTTGAAGATGGGCAGGATTATACGGCGAATGTGAATCCAAACTCACTCGAAGTCCTTAAAGAATGCAAGCTTGAGCCTGCTTTGCGAACGGTCAAATCCCGGGACCGGTTTCAATTTGAGCGTGTCGGCTATTTCTGTGTCGATCCGGATTCGGACGATAACGCTCTTATCATTAATCGAACCGTTACGCTTCGAGATGTATGGGCAAGGATTCAGAAAGCCAAAGGGAAATAATATATTCAAAAGAGGTGAAAATATATATATTTGTTTAAGGGGGGGATTCATAAGGAATAATGAATTATCAATAATGCCTTATAGTTTAATGAAATTAATTATTGAACCGCTTTAATTAAAATTATCGAAGCGGTATATTTTAAGCAAAGACAATTTTGCTCCAGAGCAATTGTTATTTAAGCGATTGAAAGGAGAGCTGATCGTGAATCGAAACATTATCGTCTGTTTGATCGGGTGTATCTGTCTCAGTAGTAGTCTTTCGAGTTATGCAAAAAAGAAAATCGATCCCGATGCTTATAAAGCTGCCGAAGAAGAGGCTCGTAAAAGAGAAAAGGAGCGGGAGCAGTATCGGGAGAAACTGACCGACGAGGAAAAAGAGGCACAGAAGAAAAAAGAGGACGCCGAAAAAGAGAAAGAACGCCAGCGAAAAGCCGAACTGGAGGCTCAAAAAAGAAAAGAAGAGCAGGAAAGGGCTGCCAAATTAGCAGAATCGGTTCAGGGTATTAAGTGTAACAACAATCTTATTCTTCAGACACTGGAACTCAATGAAAAGACTGTAGGTTTCAACCCCAGCCCCTTTGAGAAGGGACGTATTCATACAGCTTTGATCGGGATGCTCGAAAAAAGATTCAAACGCGAAGTGACCCTTGTCAAAAAAGACCAGGTCGACTTTGTCAAGAATTGTGATGCTCTTGTCGTTATACCGAAAATGAATTACTTTCAAAAGAAGAAAAAAGGATTTATCACTCGGGGAGTGACGGAAATCGAATTTTTCTTTTACTCCGATCCTGATAATGAGACGTACGATTTTTCGGTACTGATAAAAGGGACGGGGAAGCCGCAGCTTGGTGAGACAGCACTCTCTGCTCAGGTTGAACGGGCGGTAAAAAACGTTACAAAAAAACTCGAGAAAAAACTTGATGCTATCGAGGGGACTTTTGCAGCTGGACCGGTTCAATGTAACAAAAGAGCCTATGTTGAACGGATGAAAATTGACGATGATATCTCAAAAATACAAACAGATGGATATCAGGAATTGGTGCTTAACACTTATATTCTGAATGCTGTAAATCAGGCTTTCGGCAGTCATGTTACGATGGTAACACGCGAGGAAATGGATCAGGCCGACGAGTGTGAATCGCTGGTGATAACGCCGATGCTGCTGTCCTATGAAATGCAGCAGGGAGTGGCGAAAAAAGATGTGATCGCACAAATGGAAGTACACTTTTTTGATGGTACCCATACCAATGAGATAGATTTCACCCTGAAAGTAAAAGCGTCGATGAAACAGGGGGCGGAAGCCACAATGTTTGATGGGCTCGAAAAAATGTTTAAAGAATTAGGCGATGAATTCAAGAAGGAGCTTAAAACATCGGCATACCGAAAAGTCGGGGGCTATTTGTAAACCGGCTGCTGTTATAATGACTTGCGGAAATTTCATTTCCGTTCACTTTATTTCATGGTAGTCTTATTTTTCCTGATTCTCCATTTCCTGTAGCAAATGCCGGGAAAAACGCTGTCTTTTAATTTGAATACAAACCCGTACATCGTATATTTTACAAGCTTATATATTATTATGTTCTGATGTGCTGTGCAGCTTCGGTTGCAGCAGACAGCTACAGTTTTCTATCGGCACTTAAGCAAGAAATGAACGAATTATGGAATAGGCATAATGCCGAAAGAAAGCTTTTGAGTTTCTTGGCCGAAACTCTTAAAAAGTAAAACTATATCAGGTACTCACGTCACAAGGGAGGTGTAATGAAGGTATACGACGCCAAATCGATTCGCAATGTGTGTTTGGTTTCTCATGGTGGCGTAGGGAAAACTTCACTGATGGAAGCGATGAGCCATACCGCTAAAGCGACTCACAAGCTCGGGAAAGTGGACAACGGCACAAGCATATTTGATACACGGCCCGACGAAAAAGAACGGAAAATGACTATTTCGGCGGTGCTTGGTTTTTGTGAGTGGAAAGATACAAAGATAAACATGATCGATACCCCCGGATTTCTCGATTTACAGGGGGATGCGAAGGCTGCTTTACGGGTTGTAGAAACAGCATTGGTTTTGATTGATGCTGTTGATGGTATTCAAGTCGGTACCGAAATTATGTCTCGCTTCATTGAAGATAATAATCTACCACGTTTTTTTGTTATCAACGGCCTCGACAGAGAAAATGTCGATTTCAATAAAATTGTAAATCAGCTTAAAGAAAATTTCGGGACCTCCGTCGCTCCTTTGAGCATTCCCATTGGTTCGGGGCCGGAGTTTAAGGGAGTTGTTAATCTTATTACCCGTCAGGCCTACGAATACACTTCTGAGGGAAATGGAGCGGGGAAAAAGATCGATATCCCCGCCGATATGAGTGAAAAAGTCGATAAAATGCGTTCGGCTCTTATGGAATCGATTGCCGAAAGTGATGAATCACTCATGAACAGCTACTTTGAAAAAGGGGAGCTTTCGGATGATGAGATGAAACAAGGATTGGCAAAAGGTGTTGCCAACAATTTTATTTATCCTCTTCTTTCCGTATGCGCAACCGGAAACATGGGCGCCGATGTCCTGCTTGATACGATTGTAAATCTGTCTCCCTCTCCGGAAGTCCGCAAAGAGATAGAGTTGACCGACGGGCAGGAGACCTCCAAAACCAACTGCGGTCCTTCAGAGCCGACTGTTGCTTTTGTTTTTAAAACAATTTCGGAAGAGCATGTTGGTGAACTCAATATTTTCCGTGTTTTTAGTGGCAAAGCTGCAACCGGACAGGATCTGGCGAATCCCCGGAGAGGAGGCGCCGAGCGTCCTGGGGCGCTGTACATTATGAAAGGCAAAGAAAAAATTGAGGCTTCCGAAATCGGATTCGGGGACATCGGCGGTGTCTTAAAACTCAAGGATACCCATACAAACGATACGCTGGTCGCCAAGGGATCGACTATGTACTATCCTCCCACAGAATTTCCCGAGCCGCTTGTCAGCATTGCAATCAGCCCTAAATCCAAGGGTGATGAAGAAAAAATTGGTGTAGGACTCAACAAACTTCAGGAAGAAGACGCCACTTTTACCTACGAATTCCATCCGGATATCCATCAATCTATCCTTTCCGGGATGGGTGATGTTCACATCCAGATCATTCTGGAAAATCTTCAACGGCGGTTCAAGGTATCGGTAGATAGAGAACAACCAAAAATATCCTACCGCGAAACGATTACCAAACCGGTCAAATATGTTGAATATACGCATAAAAAACAGACCGGGGGCGCAGGTCAGTACGCAAGAGTCTTTATCGATTTGGAACCGATGGAGCGGGGCGCCGGATATGAATTTGAAGATAAAATTGTCGGTGGTGTTATTGATCAACCATTGAGGCCAAGTGTTGATAAAGGTGTCCGCTCCAAAATAGTTGAAGGCATTATCGCCGGATATCCGATTGTCGATATTAAGGTCGCGCTCGTCGACGGAAAAACTCATCCGGTTGATTCCAAAGATATCGCCTTTCAGATTGCCGGCAGAGAGGTATTTAAGAAGGCATTTGAGATGGCCTCACCAATCCTCCTCGAGCCTATTGTTGATCTGGAGGTTACCGTACCGGATGATTACACCGGTGATATAATGGGAGACCTTTCTTCCCGGCGGGGAAAAATCAGCGGGATGGAGCCGAAGGGAAAGTACCAGACTATTCATGCGAAAGTACCTGTGTCTGAGATCGCAACCTATTCACAAACAATGCGTTCGCTTACCCAGGGGAGAGGCTTTTATTCTAAAACATTTTCACATTATGAGCCTGTACCGCCCGACTTAACGAAAAAAATCGTTGAAAAAACTAAACAGGAAGCCGAACAGGAAAGCGCGTAATTTCACATGCCCCGATTAAAGACAATTGAATGGAGTGATAGTGCGGTTCGTATCGTCGATCAGACACTTCTTCCCAACGAACTCTCTTTTTGTACCATCGATAACATCACCGGTATCTACGATGCAATTAAAACATTAAAAGTACGTGGTGCACCTGCAATCGGGATTGCAGGCGCATATGGTCTCTATCTGGGGATGGCCGATTTTCCTGAAGACAGATCGCTGTCGAATTTTATTACCTATCTAGAAAAAAATGTTCGATACCTCGATTCGGCCCGTCCAACTGCAGTTAATTTATTTTGGGCTTTGGAACGAATGAGCAAAAAAGCAAAAGCAATGGCCGATAGTTCTTCCATACTCGAAATTAAACAGGCGCTGCTTCAGGAAGCTCATTTAATTCTTGATGAGGACAAAAGAAGCTGCAGAATGATCGGAGAGCATGGGTTTGGTGTTATAAAAGACTACGCCTCCATTCTCACCCATTGTAATGCAGGTGGTCTTGCCACATCGGAATACGGAACCGCTCTGGCACCCATCTATATTGGCGCTGAAAAAGGTAAACGCTTCCTGGTATATGCCGACGAAACAAGACCACTTCTTCAGGGGGCCCGGATAACCGCCTTTGAGCTTAGAGAGGCCGGTATTCCAGTTACTGTGATTTGTGACAATATGGCGGCATCGGTAATGGCCTCGGGCAAAATTGATGCTGTTGTTGTCGGTGCAGACCGTATCGCTGCAAACGGAGATACCGCCAATAAAATTGGAACATATCCTCTGGCATTAGTTGCCCGTGCCCATAATGTTCCGTTCTATGTAGCCGCACCTTCATCGACCTTTGATTTGTCAATGAAAACCGGTAAAGAGATACCGATTGAAGAGCGGGAGCCTGTAGAAATAACCAATGGTTTTGGAAAGAGAACTGTACCCGAAAACGTACCTGTGTACAATCCAGCCTTTGATGTTACACCATTCTCGCTGATAACTGCAATAATCACCGAAAAAGGGGTTATCTGTCCACCTTTTGATAAAGGGATTGCGTCCCTATTATCCTAAAAGAACTTCTGTCCCCGCATTCTTCAGTGTATCATTCTTCCTCAGTATGCATCCAACACTCCAATGAGTGTTGGAGGGCTAATGGTCAATAGAGCTGAAGCTCGGATGAAACATTCAATGCTTTTTGTGCCAGCGCAATTATTTTTGCCTTGTCGCCGCAGTAGCAGAGAAGTTCATGCGATCCGGTACTGATCGTCTGGTCTCCTTGTGTCACACCTTTGTTGAGTTGAAGCTCAATTTCTCCGAAGGGAAGTAGCTCATCGCCAAATCCGGGGCCGTTGTTATACGATTGTGTTGCCCCTCGAGGACCTTCAGGATTGTTCTTGGGAGGGTCTATACACTCTTCCTGATTTCGAGGCATATCATCAGATCGCTTTATAATACAAAACCATTGATCTGAATCCGGGTAGGGAGACACATACACCGCTTTGGTTTTGTTCTCGAAAACCATGTCTTCAGGTTTGAGTGCAAACTTATAGATGCCGTCAGCATCAATGCGAAAGCGTGCATAATTGCCGATAACTTCGGCGCTTTCTTTCGGAATCGGGTTGAAATAGCTGAGTATCGTACCATTTTCTTTGATTGGGTAAAATGCCGTTCCCGGTTGCTCGACGCCACAGGTATATATCATGCTGAGAGACCAGCAACACATATCGACACCGGGTTTGCTGACACCAATCGAGTCGGTTATTTCGACACCTACATAAGGAAGGCCCGAACTGTAAGGGTCGGTCTTTGATTTGAAGGAGCGCTTTGAAAAGCAATCCTCATAGGTTTCATTTTTCATGAAGTCGAAAATCGGATACTGAGTTTTGAATACCAGATTGTCGGTTTTGGAAAATTCCCCAGGGTCCATACCTGGTGGAACTTTGTGTCCTTCGAAGTCGCGGGGATTTTCGTAATAAAAATTCCGTTCGGGTGATATCCAAAGCCGCTCACCGCCGACTAACCAGTTTCCACTGCTCATAAGTGAATCGATTTTTTCGGGTACCCACAAGCAGTTCGGCAGGCTATTATCAGGAAAAAGACCAAGTATTCGTGCGCCGTACTCTGTAATCAGAATCGTTCCCGAATCGGTAGCCAGAGTTGAAAGTGATGAGTGCTTGGAGGCAATGTCCTTTAGTTCTTTGAGAGCAAAACTCTTATGTGCCATGGAAAATTCTCCATAATGAAAAAGATTACAATAGATCTCGGTTCCGATTAGCTGCTAAAATATAATAAATTGGCCCTCTGCAAGGCTATGACCGGGAGCTTAGACAAGAAAAAAACGGGAATAAAAATATAGCGTAACTACTCAGTTTACTTACTCAATGAAAGAACTCATACTCTTTTCTGAATTTCCAGACGGTGCTTCCTTTGGCAAAGTGGGGCATGATTACGGCCTGAGCAGTAGTGGGGGAGTTAAATAAGGAGTTCTCGGCCTTTTCAACAAGTCTATCGACAGAATCGAAAGCATAGGCACCCTTCATAGGGAATATATTATTACCGAGTTTTCTTTGGCGGCCATACAGACTTGCAATCGAGTATCCGGAGTGTCGGGCTGTATTCCATACCCGAGAATTCCATCGTCCGTAGGGAAATGATAGAGAAATAACTTTCCGTCCTATTATGTCTTCAAGTATTAATCTCGATTCAGTAAGCTCCCTCTCAAGATCACGCTGATTCAGCATCGTTAAATCGGGATGAGTAAGAGAATGGCTCCCGATTTCATGGCCTTTGTCGGCAATTTCACGAAGTTGAGCTTTTGATAGATGAGCCCGGGAAGGGAATACATCCCAGGCCGCGGTTGTTCCGATATATGAAACGATAGGGAACAGCGTTACCTTGACGTTAAATTTCTCAAGCACTGGAAGAACATAGTGATAAAAATCCTCAAAACCATCGTCGAAGGTAATGCAGAATAACGGTAAATGAGAATTTTTGTCCGATTCTTTTATCCGTGCGCTTTCAGCGAGAGTGCGTGAGACAATACCTTTCCGGTGCAATATCTCAATGAATTTTTCGAATTTATTAACAGGATAATATGAAACGCCCCACCGGCTCGTATTATTTACTAAGTGAAAGACAATGCCGCCGGGCTGATCCGCAGGTTGATACATTCTGCCCCATACAGCAGTGGCGAAAAATCCGAGGATAAGCGGCACAAAGAAAGCGGACAGTATTAAATACCAGAGTAGATGCATACCAGTTACACCAGTTACTGTATGGATAAAGGTGAGTTATAAAAATAGTTTCTGTTCAGAATACTATTCTTAATTGATCGGGATAAAATGAGGTTTTACCTCGATTTGGTGGAAATAGGGGCGAATCATATTTTAATCGATAGAGGTAATTGTAGAAAAGAAAGGTTTCAGTGACAAAAAAGGAAACGTTTACCTGTCCGAACTGCGGCGAAACAGTACCGTACAATGCGAAAGCCTGCCCGTACTGCGGTTCCGACGATGAGACCGGCTGGTCTGAGCAGACATATCTCGATGGAATTGACTTGCCCGATGACGAGAGCTATGATGAACTGCTCAATCGTGAATTTTCAACGGATTCAAAATCAAAAACCAGGCTTAACTGGCGATTAATGACAGCCGCAATCCTCTGTATTGTTTTTATTCTGCTTTTGCTGCGCGGGCTTTTTTAATTATCTATCTTTTTTACCGAATAATCGTGATATGAGGGCCTGTTGGGGTTTTTTCTTATGGTATGAACGGGCTTCTTTGATTTTTAGGCGCAAGTATGCTGTATTTGATCCTGCCGTTGTATGGTCGGAAAGCGGGGGCGGGTATTGCTTGTTACTGTCATTATTCTGAAAAAATTTTTGAGGAGAAGCCTGATTACCCGTAGGGGAGGTTTCTTTGAGAGGTGGAGCCGGTTGAGGTGGAGCC
>WJLZ01000013.1 GCA_014728215.1 Chitinivibrionales bacterium | reverse complement strand
CCTGAAGGGACACCAGGACAAGGAAATAAGTGAAATGGAGTGTCTGCTGTGGCGCTGCCGCGGTTTTGATCATATACCCTGTTTGTCGGAAGGTGAAAGAGAAAATATATCCCCGGAATTATTTGCGGCTAAAAATCAGCAATTTGCAAAACTTTTTAGAGCCTATCCTGAAACCTGTTTCGTTGCCGAGGCGAACTGAGAAAGAGCGTATGCGAGGCGCGCTTTGCCGGCCATGCCTTTTTTCCTGGCAGGCGTACTATATTTTGAACTAATCAATTGAAGAAATCTGCACCGGCGCCTGCGGATTGCTCACCGATAATATCCGAATATCCTCAAAGCCCATCACGAATAAATTATCTCCATACCAGATAAAGTCTTTTGTTGAGGGACTGCCCCACTGCCCAAGCGGCTCAGGAGATGACGGCTGTGAGACATTATAAAGTGAAAAGCCGCTTGAACCGTTGCTGACATAGAGCAGCGAATCTTTGATTGTCAGGCCGTAAGGCGTTGCCATATTTACCTGTTTGAGCAGCTTTGGATTCGTTGGATCGGCAATATCAACAACCATTAAAGCGTTAGTCGTTCTCCCGCATCGCCCGCCCGAACGCAGGGTGACATAGGCGATTGTGCCCTGCACGACAACCGGATCGCACGTAGTCACATGGGAGAAAGTCCCGATTGTCGCGGGCTTCTGTGGATTGCTCCTGTCGAGGATATACATGCCGGTCTGCCCCCCGATAAAGAGATATTTTTCGGTGGGAAACATGGTTTCGATGTCCCAATTGATATACGTTTGTGACAGTTCGAAAGGATTTTCCGGATCGGAGATAGTGAGGGTGATAATACTCTGGCCGTCGATATAGTAGAGAAAGGTATCGATTACCGAAAAAATCGCATAGGAACCGCCCATTCCGCCAGTGCCGGTTTCAGTCCCGGACACATCTGTAGAGGTTGGTCCCATACACCCGGTACATCCCCATCCGCCATAGGAAACACCATCACCCATAAAAAATTGATTTTTATTGTAGTTATACTTATTATGAATAATCGAAACCACGTCGTATAAGGAGTCATCGTGGAGCTTGATGGCGAGTAATGAGCTGCCGGAATTGGCATAAATAATACTGTCTTTGACCGCAAGGCCGCTGTTGTCGACCAGTGGGATTGTCAGCTTGTGCCTGGGCGCCGATGGATCGCTCACCGAATAGACATGGATGCCCTGAATTGCGTCGGAAACATAGAAAATTGAATCACTTAAATAAATATTAACTGCATCATCGATCTCGGTATCCGCAGTGCGAAACCCTGTTGAAAGAAGCGCTGTAATGATCAACATCAGGCAGCAACGTTTTCCACATTTCATACTATACTCACCTTTCTCTGATAAAATGCAGTGTAACACCCAAAGAAATCAGTAGGTTACCGGCTACGAACCGATTGCCGGGGTAAAAAACGATATCATCGTCGACGCCGGCGTCGTCACTCCATTTATATCCTTTTTCAATGTATGAAAAAGGAAGCGTAACTCCACTGTTGACAGATACTTGAGGCGTTAGGTGGCGTTCGAGAGCGATGCCGGGTTTTACGACAAATGAGGTATACCTGATACCAAAGGTATAAAAGGTTGGTGCCCGGATTTCGGTATGAACGACATGGCCGTTGGTCTGGTGATACTGCAGTGACCCGGAGAGTTCTTCAATACGAAAGACGGCCGTATACCCGGCCCATCCGGCATTGATATCGAACCGTAGTCTCGATTGAGCAAGAAATTGCCGTCGAAAGGCAAGGGTAAACCCGAAATAGCGGTATTTGGTAAATATTTGGTCCTTTGAGGTTGTCTGTTTTGTGCGGTAGGCGTGGGGAACCGGTGAGTATGAGTCCCTTCCCAGCGAATCGGATACCGTATGGGTTGCATTAACTTCATCGATAGAGAATCCGTTCGATGCCTCGAAGCCAAAACCGATCCCGTTATGCAGGAAAAAGAGCGGCGAGATCGAAAAGCCGATATTCGGTTTCATATCCGTACCAAAATCATGGCTGTATCGATAGGAAGTCCGGGAATAACCAGACCCGCCATCAACCTCGGTCACATAAACATTGCCCCGACCGGCTTCATAAAAGCCTTCTTCAACAAAACCCCGGATATTTTCGGGCAGGATAAAATATCCGAAATTGGCGTCAAGTGAGGTTGTCATTTCGCAAAACAGAACCGACGCCAGTGAAATCATAAGAATGCCGGATTGGAGAAACAGATTATGTTGATTCATTGCAAGCCCCTGCTAAAGTTGTTGGTGGTTTAAAGGTATAAGAACCACCAGGCGCGTCAAAACGCTCATTTTTTTGGGAAGAGACAAAAAATTGTTTAGAGATGCTTCAGGGGGCCGAGAGGTCAGGGTGCAAGGACCCGTCCTTTACAATCAAAAATTACGAACCCGGAAGGCGCGGTTTTTAGTGCCGGATTGCTCGGGACAAGGATTTTCTGTCCCCAGGGAAGATGGAGCTGTTGAACAAGAGCGGAATGGGTTGCAATCGATTTTCGTTGAATATCCGGCGCCAGTAACAGGCCTCTCCGGCTATTGATCGCCTTTGAAGATGATGACGATAAAAACCCGATCTGTTCAAGCCACAGCAGGCAGGAATCCATCCAGGTCCCCTCGATATTATAGCCATGATCTTTCCCGGGCTCGATAACCATCTTTGACTCCACTCCGTATTTTTGAAGCGAGTCGTAAAATATGACACTGTTCATGGCGTCAACGATTTTATCGGAATCGGTATAGGTAATGAATGTTGGCGGCGTGTTCGCATCGACATGCTTTTCATTCGAGAGATAATCCAGGGCGTCCTGGCTGGTGTTGCCTCCGAGAAGGTACTGACGGGTTGTGCCGTGCGCATGAGGATCGTTCATGGTAATACAGGGATAGCCCAGAACCATGGCAGTGGGTTTGGAGCTATAGCGTTCGATCGGATCCGGCGACGAAGGAGTTCCCGTGTCGTAATGTGTGCCGATAGTGGAGGCCAGATGTCCTCCTGCCGAGAAACCCATGATACCGATCCGGTCGGGATCGATCCCGTAATCCGCGGCTTTCGAGCGGATAAGCCTCATTGCCCGCTCTGCATCCCACATGGGCATGGGGTGTTTGCAGTCTTTGTGACGGTAGTTCAATACAAATGCGGCGATGCCACGGTTTTGAAGATACTGTGCCGGAGGATCGGTTTCATCGCCCCAGATCATGTAATACGCACCGCCGGGACAGATAAGAAACGCAGCTCCGGTAGCAATATCAGCCTGAGGAATGTATGCTTCGATTGACGGACGGACGCAGCCGGTTTTGGTGGTGTCCTGTTCACCGGGCAAACTGTCGGGCCAGACATAAAAGATTTCGGTTTGGGCTTGAAGAGCACAGCAAAGAAAACAGAAGAGCGTTGTACATGCAGCGAGGAGCATTCCCGGCTTTTTCATGGTTATCCGCCTTTTTGATAAAATATGATCCTGCAGTCCTTCATAAATATAAATATTTATCGAATTAATTGCTGATTATATCGATTATACTGTTGAAAGCAGTAATGTTAGTTTTTCGGAACTGATAATGACTATGCGCATAAAAACAAAACATGATAATTGTTTCAGATTTTATTATATTATCACTATCTGAAACCTGCCTGGTTTTCAGCAGTCAGCAAAGGGTCCCGTATTGCAGAAAAGAAAAGGGGTATGATTCAGCATTTTTTCCGCAAACGGGCTTGTTAATCCATTAGCAGCGTACATAATCTGTTTTCGGCAGCGGGTTACACCGGTCTTACCCGGCATGCTGGGCTATTTACCTATTTCAGGGGGACTTATGCGGTTCAGTACTATTGTTTTGCTTCTTACATGTGTTAATTTTACGGCCTTTGGCCTGTCGGGAATTGCGGTTTCCGATTTTGTTTGTTCCGAGAAGGAGCAGTATTGGATCGATGCTCATTTTATCGAAGATGATGTGTGGCAGGATTCGATTATTCTGGCAACCTCGTCAAGAAGTCTGGGCGTGCGGGATCCGGCGATCAATTCCCACGGTACGCATTGTGCGTTTATCAGGGGGGACGGCAATTCGTGGACAATCTGCGTGACCCGGATCGGCGGGAAAAACAAGATGGTAAAGGAACTCACCACGGTCGATTATCATGACGACAGGACTCACGGGGAGATATATTCTATGCTTATTTACTGGCCCCGGGGAGACTGGATCTGGTTTAGTGATGAATTTGACTACTCCGGAGTGAGGCTTGGAGCAACAAGTGTTTCCCGGGTGAATGTCCATACCGGCGAGGTGCAGAATGTTCTGACTTTTCCTCCCACCCATATATGGCATATTTCAGGCGACACGCGATGGATGGCCTCGGCGCATTGCCGGATCGGGCTCCACCGGGTTCCCGATGTCGACAGTCTGATCGCTAATGACGCCGCTCCGGCCGCCCTGAGCTATGACTGTGCCGACTGGAACGATGGCGGCAACCGGATTTTTAATGACGGTTGCGGGCAGAGCGTTTCAATCAATGGGCGATATATCTACTACAATAACTCCAATATCCATGAGAATGTACGGTTCACCGCAATTGATTCGGCTACGGGCGAGGCAACGCGGGCCTACGATTTCAACAAATGGGACTGGAACGACTGGGCGGTGGATACAACTACCTATTCTTTTTGTGACATTGATCCTTCCACCGGTCAGTGTGCCGAGTGGAAACCGGTGGAATATATCGGCTGCCAATTGCATACTCTTTCCGACTGGGCGGTCAACTCGGAAAAGTGGACCTGCATGACCCTGGGATGGGGCGGTATGGGACGTTACATGGAAGACGGCGGGAACATTGTTACCATGAATCCCGAGCAAGAGAAATCGCTGCTGTTGACAAACCACCCCCCTAAAAATGATAGTATCAACAATCCCGACGGCGACGTCAGGAAGGTCTGGCACGGCGCTCTCTGGATCAGCGCTCCCGAAGAGGATATTGCGCCGGGATACATGGAGGATATCCTCAATCGTGATTCATATCATATTGAAGGGACCGACAGTCTGGCCGGGCAGATTCCCATTACCATACCGGTGGAAATATCCGAGGTGGCCGGAAAGGGCTGTCTGTCGCGGGCCAAGGATAATACCTGGACTATTATCCTTCCGCACGAGGGCCGATATACCGCAAAAGTCTACGATGCCCGCGGGAAACAGGTGTCGCAGGTGAACGGATTCGGTAGCCGGGCCATAGTTCCGGCAGGCCGGTTGGCGGCGGGAATCCATTTCGCCCTCATTGAAATGGATGATATGACCCGCACCTTTGCCCTGACCGGGGTAACGGCAATGTCCCGATAAATGCTTTTTATTGACGGGCCAACGAGGTCCCCGAATTTTCATTCAACAGGAATGTGCTCAATGAAACGTGGAAAGATGCTGATTTCGGTATTCCTTCTGTTTTGGGGAGGATTTTCACAATCGCCGCAGAATTTCACCGGCACGGTGGTAGACCCCGCCGGAGAGCCCGTTGAAGGTGCGGTGGTGACCGTGCTCAGAAAGAATGTTTCTGAAGTAACCGGCAGTGACGGGACCTTTGACCTGGGAAATGTTCCGGTGGTACGTATGACCGGTATACCGGCGAAAAATGTACTTTCAATCAGGGGGTCGGTTCTCTCTTTCGGGCTTCAATCCCCTCAAAAGGTCGGCCTTACTCTGCATACGCTGCAGGGCCAAAAGGTTGCCGGTCTTCCTGACCGTATCTATGACAGGGGCATGCACACAATCGATTTAAAAGCCTTTGATCTGTCGTCGCGGGTATATATAGTCGGTCTTCATGTCGGCGATACCCGCTATCATTGCAGGTCGATCGGCGCGCGCTTGTCCGCTCCCGGGTTCATCGATCATTCGGTGAGCACCGCCGGCGGCGCCTTCGCCAATGCAGGGGTATGGATCGATTCACTGAAAGTCACGCATCCTTCATACCGTGATCAGCAAATTCCCCTCGCGGATTACCGGAATGGGACCACGGTCACCCTCTATCCCGCCGGCAATACTGCTCCCGTGATCAGGGGGGTCAATGATGTTGCGGTCTATGCCTGGGAGAAGCTCTCCTTTCAGGTCGATACCGAGGATCCCGACGGCAATGATGTGATGCTTACCGCCGATAATCTCCCCTCAAACGCCCAATTCGTGGATGGTCTTTTTACCTGGCAGACAACCCGGGATGATACCGGGTCCCATGAAATCGGCTTTACTGCCGACGACGGTACCGAGCATTCCCGCAAAAATATTACAATCGACGTCACCTATGCGGAAGTGGATACTTGCAATCGGATGAGGATCCTTCGGCCCAACGGTGGTGAAATATATCATATTGGCGATACTATGACCATTACCTGGGCGATCAACAAGGAACGCGGGGTTGACAAAGGTGTGCGGGTGCTGATCTCCCTGTATGCGGGCGCTTACGATGCGCCGTCATTCAACGAAACAGGGTTCAGGGATGACTCCGCCGGAATCTATACGGGAAATATCGGGACCTATGAGTGGGTTGTTGCCCCCACCCTTACCGATGAAAAGGGGGACCCTTTCTCGATAATCAACGACCGGTGTGTGATTCAGGTCTGGGGCGACTATCAGCCCAACGAATGCAACGGAAGGCTTTACACCAACGATGCTTCCGATGGAGTGTTCAGTATCAGAGAGTAGGCCTCCCTTGTGCCGGCGGCTGTAGCACTCGACGCCGCCGGACGATAAATCGTGTCTATCCCGATATCATTAATTGAAAATAATTTTGCAAATAAATCAATAATATTCTCTAAAAGAATCTTTTATTATACGATATCGACTCATTATTCATATATATTATAAAGCAGGGATTAATCTGTTAGAGCAGGTTGTTAATCGTTTAATTGTCAGGGGTTATGATAATGAATTCAGCAAAATCGGTGGGTATTTTTATTCTTATGCTGCTTATGAAAATCTATGCGAATGTATCAATGGGTTCCGAACTCTTCTGTGACCACATGGTCCTTCAGAGGGAAAAGCCGGTTCGGGTCTGGGGGGCGGCATCGGACGGCGAACAGGTTACCGTCTCGGTTGCCGGGCAGACAAAATCAACGACTGCAAGTGGCGGCGAATGGGAAGTGATGCTCGATGCCATGGATGCAGGCGGGCCCTATGAAATGACCGTTGAGGGCAGTAATACGCTGACGTTTACCGATGTTCTTGTTGGTGAGGTAATTTTTGGCGGCGGACAATCGAATATGGTCGTGTATATGGTCCATGATGAACTTGCTGGTTCCTATGCCCAGGCGGCGGAAACGGCTGATTATCCTGAGATTCGGATTTCACAGCATTCCTGGTACCCCTGGGAACCGTCATCGGGTAGTGACGCCTATGAGGGGTATCAGACCCTGCAAGACAGAAAATGGCATGTGTGCACCCCCCTGAATGTCAAGGCCTTTTCAGCCATAATGTATTATATCGGTAAAAAAGTTCATGAGGAATTTGATGTTCCCGTGGGCGTGATCACCCGTGGGGTGTCGGCCCAATCCCTTCCGCCTTTCCTTCCCGCTCTGGATGAATCGCAGCTCTATGAACGGGAGCTGATCGAGTTGTGGCGGTGGAGAATCGAAACCGGCCTCCCCGAGGGCCTGGATGTCATGCGTGACAGCAGTTGGCACACCGACGGCAAGTGGTTTGATGATGTCAAAACCGTGCTTCCCTATACCATGCGCACCATTGTCTGGTGGCAGGGCGAAAATGAGATGAAAGAGTATTTTCACTACGAATATCGTTACCGGTATACAGCCCTTATCTCCGCCTGGCGGCGGATTGCCCGGCAGGGAACACTCCCTTTTATTGCGGTCACCGAGCCCAACGGCGGGGGATGGGAAAATCAACCCTGGTATTGTCCCAATACTCCCTGGGAGGGTGATACGCTTCCCTATGGCGATGTCGACTACCCTCATCGGACGGGCATGATGTATGAGACCTATCCACTTTCTCTTGATATTCAGGATGTTTATATGGCCTCTGCGGTGGGGCTGGGAGGCGGCTCACATCCGGGGCAGAAAAAGGAAAGGGCTGAGCGGGTGAAGAATGTCATGCTGGAAAAAATATTCGGCCGAAATATCATTTCCGAACCGCCGCTCTATGATTCTTACTCCATCGAGCAGGGAAATAAAATGCGAATCACTTACCGGGGGAATACCGGCGACGGCTTGTATGCCGAGGGCGGTGAAGTAAAAGGGTTCTGCATCAATTCCGAGTCGGATTCGACTTTTGTGTATGCTCAGGCGCAGATCGATGGTGCTGATGTTTTAGTATGGAACGATAATATCTCTGATCCAAAAGCGGTCCGGTACGGCTGGACCGGCAAAATTCTTGAATGCGCGACTTTATGCAACAGCACAGGGTTGCAGGCCTATCCGTTCCGGACTGATGTGGAGCCCTTGCCCACGGATTTTACTTCAACGGCTGCTCCGGAGAGGGACTATCGGCGGGACGCCGGCTTCAAACAGGGCCTGGACGGCATAAATCCCGCAAAGACGGCTGTTTACGATGTCCGGGGGCGGTTGATCAACTGGAAAGAAACGATGCCTGCATCACTGAAAAAAAATCCGTCGGGAGCTTACATTATTCCTTATACTAATAACAATACCGGTGAGGGTTACCGGATAATCGTAAAGCAATAATTGAAATGCGTTTTAAGGAAATAGTAGATTAGTAGGCGGTAACTCGAAACGGGAATCATTGTAACTACACGAATGGAGTGCTGTTTATGAATGTAAAAACCTTTGTTGCATCATCGATACTTTCAGGCTCAATTTTTTTGTCGGCGGCCATGGTACAAGCGGAACCCACCGTAACCCTGGCCGAGGTAACGGACGTTGAAAATTTTTTCGGTACCCGGAATGTGAAAGTGGCCTTTACCATTGAAAGGAATCTGTACTATGTAGACTTCACCGAAACACCGGCGGCCCTTCATAAAATCGATGCTGTTACCGATGCGGCGATACCGGTTATTTCCCCTGATGGAAATTATATCGCCTATGCCACCGGCACAAGTTCCGATGCTGCCACCAACGTACAAAGTACAGCATGGATTGTTGAGATGAGCGAAAGTGCTACGCCGGTAATGGTGTCGGAGCAGGGTTCCGGATACGTTCCCAGGTTTGTTCCCGGCTCCCTGGATCCCCTTGAGGTGGTCTATGCGACCTGTGCATCAGCGCTCGATAATAAGGTTTATGTATGGGACGGCTGCGGGAAAGTCGTTGCAGTCGAAATCGTTGATGGACAGCCGGGACAGGAACGGGATATCTATACCGGAGGAAGTTATCTGGGAGGGATATCCTATTATGAAGATTATATCGG
>WJLZ01000012.1 GCA_014728215.1 Chitinivibrionales bacterium | reverse complement strand
TTTTGTGGCTCATCCCATGGAGGGATTTGATTCCGAAACGGACGGTTCCCCGGGAGAGCTGAGTTTCAGGCGCTACATCCGCTACGCCCGTGGTGGATTCGGCCTGATCTGGGCTGAAGCAACCGCGGTCCTTCATGAAGGACGCTCCAATCCGTGTCAACTTTACCTTAACCGTGAAAATGTGGATACCTTTGCCCGGCTTGTTGAGACCGCCAGAGAGACGGGTCATAAAGAATATGGGCGTGAACCGGTGATAATCCTGCAGTTGACGCACTCCGGCCGCTATAGTAAACCCGGCAGTGCTCCAGGTCCCATGATCGCTCATCACAGTAAAGTCCTCGACCCAAAACATAACCTTCCGACGGATTACCCGCTTCTTACCGACGAATATCTCGACAGGCTTCAGGATACCTTTGTCGAGGCTGCCGGATTGGCGGCGCGGGCCGGTTTTGACGGCGTCGATATTAAAAGCTGCCACCGCTATCTTGTATCGGAACTTCTGGCGTCCCATACCCGTGAGGGTAAGTACGGCGGATCCTATGAAAACAGAACGAGGTTCATCCGGGAGACACTTGCCCGTATCAAAGAGACTGTGCCGGATATTGTTATCACCACCCGTATGAATGTTTACGATGCTATCGAATATCCCTGGGGTTGGGGTGTTGACAAAGATGACTATCGGGTTCCCGATCTCGAAGAGCCGACGGCACTGGTAAAAGACCTTTCCTCATTGGGAATCGCAATTCTGAATGTAACATCCGGTAATCCCTATTTCAATCCTCATGTTAACCGTCCCTACGATTCACCGGTTCCGGGCGTACAGCCGTACCCTGAACATCCATTGTACGGTGTTTGCCGGTTTATTTCCCTCACCCGCCAAATCCAGCAGGCGGTCCCCCGTATTCCGGTCGTTGCGTCGGGATACTCCTGGCTTCGTCAGTTTATCCCCCAAATCGCCGCAGGTGTGATCAACACCCGGGGAGCGTCACTGCTCGGTCTGGGGCGAATGGCGTTTGCCTACCCCGATGCGCCTCGCGATATTATGGTCAATGGAAAATTAGAGCCCTCCAAATGCTGTATTACCTGTTCGAAATGCACACAGATTATGCGATACGGCGGCCATACCGGCTGTGTTGTGAGGGACAGTGAATTATACGATTATGAGTACAGAAAAGCGTGCAGCAGAAATTCCGACAAGTGAGCATCTCGCACCCATGAACCAGGGGACAGGCAACCTTTTGCACTGTTAACCGGGAAAAGTATCTTCTTCCTGTCGAATTTATCATGCCGGGAAGAGGCTCAATCCTCCAGCACCCATTCACCGAACCAGTCCAGCTCTTCATGCTCGTATTCTTCGTGAACTTCTTCACAGGGTCTGATCCAGAGGTCGGCATTGTCCGGTGGAATCCTGCAGGCAGCCCGGAGGGCTTCGGGAAGTGCGCCTATGAAGTTGTCGCCATTGGAACACGCCTTTATCTGAAATGCAGTGTCGGGGGGGAGATTGAAATCCAGATCAAAGAACAGGTGGCTCTGCAGCAAGGAAATATCGATATGATCGATTTTTCGGCCCGAAGGGTGAACCAGGATGTCTTCTTCAAAAAAACTGGTCCCGTCGTTGTACAATTCAATACACATTTGCAGCAGATCGTCGATCAAGAAAAAATAATAGGGAGAGACTTCATATATTTCCTCGGCGACATAGGCTGCCTTGAGTTTTTCCACTACCCCAAGCAGTGTGCGGGGGCCCATGAACATCTGCAGGCATTCATCGGATATATAAGGTACAACCTCGTCGTTATAATGCGCCGATACCCGGAGGTCGATAACTGCGTTGGCGAAAATGTCGCACAACATTTTATGGAGGACTGCATCGGGCTTGTGGGCAAACAGGATCATGGTTTTTAGCTCCCTTTGAATGGCTCACCGGACAATTCATTCATGGATAATTGCAAGTAAAAAATCGGCACATAAAAAAGGCCCTTTTGCAATGACTTACAAAAGGGCTCTTATTATCATGGCGGAGGACGAGGGACTCGAACCCCCAAGTCCAAAGGACGGCGGTTTTCAAGACCGCTGCATTACCAATTATGCTAGTCCTCCGTTATTTTCAGGCATTATAAAATAACATTCCGGAAAAAAGTTTGCAATGGTGGAGGGGGATTTGCTGGTTTTTATGGTTCCGGCTTCAGCTATGAAATGCCGTCTCTTTTTCTCTTTGGATTGAACCGATACCCTTCATTTAGAGTCCCTAACAAAATGAGGTACGTAACGATGGCTGAGCGAGAAGACCCAGTGGCGAGGCAGGCGAAGCAGACATATCCGCTGAGATATGGCGATGCAGCCAAACGAAGCCAATGGGTTTTAGCAGCCGGCCGGAGTAGGACTTCATTTTGTTAGGGACTCTTAGTCTCTTGCCAAGCTTACCACGTTCACCGACCGTGCTCCGGCTTCGAGCAGTGCCGTGGCGCAATAACCGGTTGTCGCGCCGGTGGTGACGACGTCGTCGATTAAGAGGATTCGTTTGTTTTTCAGGGAAGAGGCTTTTGAGGATGGGATTGTGAAGGCTTTTTTGAGGTTGGATTGGCGTTCCTCTTTATCGAGGGTAGTCTGGGATTTGGTTTGTCGTTTCCGGATCAGAATATCGGTATAGATCGGCATCTGTCTGCTGCATCCGTGAGCAAATCCTCGGGCTAAGAATTCCGCCTGATTATAGCCCCGGCTCATTTTCCGGAAAAAGTGGAGCGGCACCGGGATAATTACATCGGTGGTTTCAACAAATTCAACAGGGATTTTGGCGGCATGAAGGAGGGCTGTATCAAAGGCGAGTCGGCTTTTCCCTCTGTATTTAATGTTATGGACGATGGACTGTATGGTTTCATCGAAATCAAAGAGGGAATATATTCTTTCGAAGGGATGGTCCCATACCATCTCGCAGGTGCATGGGCGAATTGCTCTGTTTTGAGAACACCGGGGACAGGCGTCGCGACCGGCATTGTTTTTTTTCAGCTTTTCCAAACAGTTGATACAGAACCAGCGGTTTTTTTCTGCACGAGGTCCGGTGCAGATAATGCACAGAGGAGGGAAAATGAAGTGCATTGCATTAGTAAATGCTTTTCGAAGAATGGAGTAGGCGAGTGCCGGAGTGTTGGAGGAGTGGGTAGTGTCTTTGACGGATAAAGGTGGAGCAGGCGCGGTTGTATGTTTCGTATCCATTACTCCACCTTTGGATCTGCCTTGAGCATATCGGGATTACTCCATTGCTTCATTGTTTCCCCGATTTTGTTCCTGGTTTGTTTCCCTTCCGGGAGAGCCCTGGTTGGGCTGTTCGGTCGGCGTTTCCGACGGTTCCTTTTCAACCGGCACCGGAGCGGGTGTAATATCGTTGAAAAGGACATTTTTAAGGATAAGCCCGGTAAAAATCAGGAACAGTACGATACAGACAATCTGGTTATGACTGAGACCGCCAAGCTTTTCGTCGGGTGCATAGAACCGGGTAAAATCGACGGCGAATCGCAGAATAGAATAGAGGAGTCCGGTGAGGTAGAACTCAAAGCCGGTGAAAAGCTTTTTTCTTCCTGCTAAAAGGATGGTAATTCCTATGATCAATCCGCCGGCGGACAGAAAGAGTTGAGACGGCCAGAGGGGGACATGTTCCACTGCATGGCCCAATTCGAGGGCAAGTTTCCGGCCGATTTCCTCCTGATAGGCGCCGGCCGGAGAACCGGGAGGAAATTCGACGCCGATCGGGGCATGAGTATGAGAGCCGTAGCAGCAACCATTGAGGAAACAGCCGATCCGGGTTAAAAATATGCCAAACCCCACACTGGGTGCGATTGCATCGGCATAGGGGAGAAACGGCTGTTTTTTAATGTTGAAATAGAGCACTCCTGCAACAATGGCGCCGATGTAGCCGCCATACATGACCAGGCCCCCGATGCCAAGGTTTGCAAGCCCGTTTTGTACCGGGTTGAATATATTTATGATATTGCCTTGGAATTCTTCAAAATGAAGCAATACATAATAGAGTCGCGCACCGATAATGGCGGCGAGAATCACATAAAAACCAACATCGGACACTACGGTCGGATCGAGGCTTCTGTTTTTGGCCCTGTGGGATGAGAGCCAGATTCCGAAGAGAAAGGAGAGTGCCAGCATGAAGCCGTAGGAATGAATCGGAAATCCAAAAATATTGATAAGCGTGGGGTGCATTGTATCTAACCTTTCTTATAATTCGAATTTCGAGTTTCGAGTTTAAAAATCCTGTCTGTTCACGCGTGCATTTAAAATAAATCCTACGAGGATCGCAAGGGTAAAGGTGAACGAACCGCCGTAACTTAAAAAGGGAAGCGGCAGGCCCGTGACAGGCATCATGCCCAGTGTCATGGCAATATTAACGAATATATGAAAACCGATAATCGATACCGATCCTACAACCAGAAGGTTGGTATATCGGTTTTTTATGGTCTGGGTAGTAAGATAACCCCTGACGATAAGAAATAGAAACAAAAACAGCACAAAGAAACATCCTACAAGCCCGAACTGCTCTCCTAAAACCGAAAAAATAAAATCGGTATGCTGCTCGGGAAGAAAGGAGAGGCGAGTTTGCGTGCCTTTGAGATATCCTTTGCCGAAAAGGTGTCCCGAGCCGATAGCAACCTTGGACTGGATTACCTGGTATCCTGCGCCCGAGGGGTCCTGCTGGGGATCGATAAAACTGATTATCCGCATTTTCTGATAATCCTTTAAGAACGTATTCCAGACCAGGGTCGTTATGCCCGAAGTAAAGAGGTTGAGGATAATAACGCTGACAAGAATTATCATATTCGGACGGGTAACATAGAGTATTCCGCAGAGGATAAGAAAAAATATTCCCCAGGGAACAGAACCGGCTATTCCTACGGCCTGTTCGGAGCCGAATGCCATTATCAGTGGTATGGCCGAAAGGGCCAGTGATATACCGGGGGAGACAAGGAAAAATATCTCGACAAGCGACAAGCCGGACCAGAAAAACAGGGGAAGTGACATGGCACAAAAAACGAGTGCGGTTCCAAGGTCGGGCTGTTTCATGACCAGAACAAAGGGAACGGCAATAAGCAGAAGAGGGACGATAAAGGATGATATCTTTTCGAGGCTTATGGTTTTTGTCGAGAGATAGCGGGCGAGGGCCAGCAGAAGGCCGATTTTTGCAAATTCCGACGGCTGGATTCTGATTGAACCCAAAGCGATCCACCGCTCAGCGCCCTTTGAGGCGGTACCCATAAATATCACATACAAAAGAAGCAGGAGTGACAGTGCATAGAAAACATAGGAAAAGGTGTAGTAAAACACCGTCGGAATCGACACTACGCCTAAAACGATAACTACTGCGATGGTAACCCAGACAATCTGGTTCCGGGCAACGCCGGCAAGAGGGCCCGATTCATGGATATGAGTCGCGCTGTAAATCAGGAGGATACCCAGGATCCATAACCCTGTTGCAGTAAAGAAAAATGAAAAATCAAAACCTGTTCGTTTTTCCAGATCGGGCATTGCTCTGCTGTTCCTCAGTTATTCCATTGCGGCATACTGTTCAACCAGTTGTATGCCTTCATCTTTGTTTTCAAAATAGTATCGAAGGAGTTCTCCGGCAATCGGAGCGGCGACCGAACCGCCGTGACCTGCATTTTCGACAACCACAGCGATTGCCACCACCGGGTTGACGACAGGAGCACAGGCAACGAAAAGCGCATGGGTTTTTTCTCCTTTTTTCCACTCTGCACTACCGGTTTTTCCTCCCACCGGGATCCCGGGAACGGCCGATCGCCATCCTGTTCCGCCCGGATTGACAACACTCTCCATTGTTTTCCGCATCGTTGTCACGGTTGCGGAATCCAGTTCAATTTTACTTTTTATCTTTGGTGCTGTCTGCTTGACGACAATGCCGCTGGAAGTCCGTAATTCCTTTACCAGGAACGGTTCATAGAGATACGTGCCGTTACCGAGTGCGCCGATCATGCATGCCAGTTGCAGGGGGGTGACAATATGCTGCTGCCCGATTGCGACATCGAGCACAATCCCCCGGGTCCAGGTCCATCCGCGGCGTTTATGTCGTTTGTTGTAGGATTCCTCACTGCAGATCCATCCTGGGCGTTCTCCCGGAAGATCGATGCCGGTGGGTTGGCCCAGGCCTAAAAGATGAGCATATTTGCTGATGACATCATCGCCGATCTTCAAACCGAGCTGATAAAAGAAGACATTGCACGACACTCTGACTGCATCGGGAAGGCGAAGTGCTCCATGACCTTTTGCGTACCAGCAGCGGGCTACCCTGTTTCCGATCCGGTACGCGCCGGTGCATGGACGGGACATCCGTGATCTTTCGGTGATTTCTCCACTAGCCAGACCGGCTGTAGCGCTTACCAGCTTGAAGGTCGAGCCGGGTGTGTAGGTGCCGCCGATTGCCCGGTTGTTGAGCGGAAGATCAGAATCGGTTGCAATCGTGGTCCACTGTTTGCTCCTGAGGTTTGTTGCCATGGAAAAGATATTGGGGTCCGCCGATGGATTACTGAACATGCAGAGCACCTCACCGTTTTGAGGATTGATCATTGCCACGGCGCCCCGAAGAGAATCGGGGAACTGCTCCTGTGCAAGCATCTGCAAATCGGCATCGAGAGTTATGTAGGCATCCAGGCCGGATTCAGGCTCATTCCGAGGCATGTTTTCGATCGCTCCCAGCCGCTTGCCGTAAGCGTTGACTTCAACATACTCCTGTCCGGTTTCTCCTCTGAAAATATCCTCGTACTCATATTCCAGCCCTGCCTTGCCAATAACATCGCCGTAATGATATCCCTGCTCTTTTAATGACTCGAATTTTTTTTCGGGAATCTCACCCATATACCCTAATACATGAAATGCTGCAGGGCCAAGAGGATATTCCCGGCGGGACTCGATTTCGGTAATGACGCCGGGAAGTTCCATGGAGTGTTCCTCAATGATGCTGATCACTTCCATGGATATGTCTTCTTTAATACGGGTAGCATCAAAACGGCGATATCGTGCTTTCCGCAAACGGGCATTCAGTTCTGCGCTGTCGGCAAAAATCGTTTCGTCTTCCTGACTGGTAATTTTAAGCAATTTTTTGGTAACTGCATCACGGTCTTTGATCTGGTAGGGAAGAATGCAGAGGGAATAGGAGGGACGGTTACGGGCCAGCGCAACGCCGTTACGATCGAATATCTGTCCGCGGGGGGCCTGAAGAACCCTGAGCTGCATCCGGTTTTCTTTTGACAGTTTGATGTTTGTTTCCGCCTGAATCACCTGGATATAAAACAGGCGAATCATCAGAATACAAAAAAATGCGGCGAGGGCAACCGATAATATCAGGCTTTTATAAATTCGTTCCTGTTGCTCGTCCTGAGCTCGTGAACCTCGAGGCATTTCCGTCGCTCATTTTACAAAATAAGGTTTAAGAAAATAGCTCCATACATACACCAACGAGAGCAGGAGCATCGAATAAATACTACGTGGCAGCGTTTCTGATATTAACTCATTAAACAACATCGATAGGGGAGCTGAATTCTTGATGATCGAGGCAATCGAAAAGATGCTGTCATGAACAAAAAACGCGATAAAAAGGATAACCATTCTGAGCAAAGGTTCGGTACGCATCATTTTTTCATTAAAAAGACCCATAAGGCTGCCGATAATTGTCTTTGCAAGGGCATTCTGGCCCAAAATTGAAGGAGAATAGAGGTCCTGTGAAACGCCCAGAAGGAATCCGGCATAGAGTCCGGCCAGAGGACCGTGATTGATCGCCAGGAGAAAGAGTGCAATAAAGGTAATATCCGGGATGACTCCCCTAATCGAGATGGAATGCATGAGTGTGCTTTGAAGAATTATGCAAAGAATGAAAACTGCAATCCATTTCAGAATAGTCGACATTATTCCTCGGCAATCAATGAGTCTTTTTCACTCTGGAATGCTGACCATTGGGGAGGGAGCAGAATGACAAACACTTCCTCGATACGGTCAAAATTTACAAATGGTTTTATGTATACCCGTTTGAACAGGGGATTAGCATCTTCGGTAACCCGCGCCACACTTCCGGTATGCAGGCCCTGGGGGAATATCCCGCCCAACCCGGAGGTAATAATCGTATCGTTTTCGGTAACATCCTCATGATTTCTTAAACGGACGTAGAATTTATCGCCTTCATCGGTTTCCAGAATTCCCACAGCCCTGCTTCTTTTGATCATTACTGAGGTTTTACACGACGGATCTTTGATAAGCTGAACCTGGCTGAGGTGGGGAAGGACCTGAATTATCTTGCCGACAATACCATTTTGAGTTATCACCGGCATATATCTGAGAACGCCCTTGTTATGACCGGCATTGATAATAAGACTTCTCATCTGGTGTGAGGGCTCTCTGACAACCACATGGGCTGCCTGAAGCGAATAGGGGGACTCCATGGTAATGGAGAGCAGGTCTTTTAATCGCTCATTTTCTTCGGCATATTGCTCCAGAGCGGCATTTCGTGTCGTCAGGGTTGCTACCTTTTGACGAAGCCTTTTGTTTTCGGCAAAGATATTTTTAACTCTTCCGGACAAACTTATTGTGTACTGAAAGGGATAAAAAATCGAGAGAGTCAATATTCTGGACATCTGTTTCTGTTGTTGCGGCGGCATCGAAAGCATCCATAAGCTGAGAAGGACCGTGACGATAAGAGAAGAGAAGGTATGATGGCGAACAATAAACTGAAAAATCCAGAGCATGAAAGAACGCTTTGCTTAGGCGAATAGGGTTAAAAATTAATACTATCTCGAGCGCCGGGAGTTGAAAAGGACCGCCCGGTACTTTTCGAGGTTTTCAATTATTTTCAGCGCCCCGCGCGCGACACAGGTCAAAGGTTCGTCGATTACATTTACCGGAAGGTTCGTTTCCTGGCGCAGGCGTTCATCGAGACCCCGCAGCTGCGAGCCGCCACCGGTCATGACAATGCCCTTATCGAGAATATCGGCAGACAGTTCCGGCGGAGTCTGTTCCAGCGCCTGTTTGACCGCCTCGACAATTGTGGATACCGGCTCATTCAGGGCATCCCTGATTTCAGTGGAGGTGATCCGCAGCGTTTTGGGAATACCCGCAACCAGATCGCGGCCCTTTACCTCCATCTCAAGCTCGTCTTCCAGGGGAAAGGCTGAGCCGATCTCTATCTTGATTTGTTCGGCAGTGCTCTCACCAACCAGAAGGTTATAGGTCTTCTTCAGGTACGAAACAATTGCTTCATCCATTTCATCACCGCCGATACGGACCGACATGTCGCAAACCATTCCGGAAAGGGCGAGCACTGCGATTTCGGCTGTGCCGCCTCCGATGTCGACCACCATGTTTCCCGAAGGCTCTTCAACCGGGATATCCATGCCGATCGCTGAGGCCATGGGTTCGGCAACCAGATAAACTTCACGAACACCTGCGCTCTCAGCAGAATCCTTTACCGCGCGTTTTTCAACTTCGGTAATGCCGGAGGGAACTCCAATGACCGCACGGGGGCGCATGAATAAAGGTGATCGCTGGACTTTCTTGATAAAATACTTCAACATCTGTTCAACAAGGTCAAAATCGGCAATAACCCCATCTTTCATAGGCCGGATTGCTTCAATCTCACCGGGAGTTCTTCCCAGCATGCGTTTTGCCTCAAGACCGATCTTTTCGACCTTCTTGGACTCCTTGTCAAGTGCTACAACAGAGGGCTCATCGATAAGAAGGCCCCGATTACTGACATAAATGAGCGTGTTTGCGGTCCCTAAATCAATTCCCAGATTATTTGAAAAAAAACGTGAAAAATTCATGGGCCAACCCTGTTAAATTTATTTTGAAAATGTTTTAAACGAATAAAAGACATGTCACTGACACATTATTAGAATATACTATATCATTATAAAAGAAAAAAAGCTATTATTTTTATAAGCATTTTTTTTCAGAACATTAAAGATAACAAGGTTTTAGGCAGTTATCCTGATGTGGCTCCTGAAATGGAGCGTCTACCTTGTTCCTTTAATCCGAAATAGAACTGTCGGTTTCTTCGGAGGAAAGGTCGGGTGACTGCTTTTCCAATTGAGGTTCCCGGTCTTCTGCATCTTCTGCAATTTCGGGTGTCTCCTCTATGATAAGTTCGTCACTGTCCTCAATTTCTTCAATAAGAGTATCCAAATTTCCACCTTCATTACCGGGCTTGTTTGAACGAGTCTGGAGTGTATCCATTTCTTCGGGCGATCCGGTTTCTTCTTCCGGTACCAATGTCTTTTCGGTATTTTTTGCAGCGGTATCGGCCGGGGGTTCTGCCGATGTTTCCGGTCCCGGAAGGCTGCCGCGTACTTCGGTTGTCATTGTGGGATCGGATTTTGTTTCTGAAGGCACCGGTGCTTCTTCGATGTGAATGACATCGGCTTTGGGGGTCAGTTTTTTTGCCTTTTTCTTTACGGGACGAGATATCTTCCTGTGGGCCGGTTGCGATGCTTTCCGGCCGGCCGGTTCTTTCTTCTGTGGGACAAGGCCGTAAGTCAAGCCAAAGAGCCATTTCAATTCGACATCGGAAACAAGTTTCGGGATTACAAATGCCAGGTCGAACCGGAGAGGGGAAACATTGAGTCCCATGCCGAAATTGATCAGTTCGGTATCGTGACCGAATCTTTTACCCATGCGAACCGCCAGCGGTTCGATTGGCCGGACCTCGATACCCAGAGGGACCATGATCATGTCGTTAACTTCACGATAGGTAATATCGCAGGTCGCCGAATAGGCGACTTTTTTGATTGTATCGGTCCAGGTCACGCCGGCCCGTCCGGTAAGCGGAAGGTCGGCGCCGTGACCGAAAGTTTTTGTTTCTTCGAGCATGCCGGTAGACGTCCGGATATCATCGGAGGCTTCGGTGAGATTAAATCCTGCGCCGCCAGCCACGAGTTTTCCGGGTATGATACTGTAGGTGATTCCCAGGCCCAGGCCCAGACCGTAGGCGGTGTAGCCGGCCAGCTTGTCCTGTGCGCCGGTGACAAGGAACGCCGCGGCGAATTGATCCTTTGTAAAGCCAGCCGCCAGGTGAAGATGGGTTTGCTGCCATGAAAAGCGGGGGCCTGTGGAAATACCCCGTTCATCGGCCGGGATGATATCCTGGACCGAAAAGGAGTTGAAATTCGCCCCGAAAAACCATTTGTCCAGGTTCCAGGCGGTCTCGAATGTTCCACGACGCAAATCTGCTCTGTTCTGTTGCCCGTATTCGACCGCCAGATAATTCCGTTCGATAAGCGAGATGATCGCCGGATTATAAAAGGAAAATCCCTTGGCCGGCATGGCCGCGCCGGCCGAGCCCATGGCGATGAGACGGGGGTTGATCGGCTCCTCCAGAAAGTGAAAGCCGATATCGGCGGCGTCACTGTCGGTATCGGCATAAACAAAGGATGCCACTGCTGCGGCAATAACGATCGATAAGAACAACGCTTGGGGCAATTTGTTTTTTTTCATAATGTTCTAAAAAGAATAGGTAATGTCCACCTGCTGATTTGCACCGGACAGTATCTTACTGTTTGATAAACCATAGTTAAGCCGGAGACCTTCCCTGACTCCTGAAAGATCGGCGGAAAATCCGGCGGTGGCGCGCAGCGAAAAACCCTGCTCGTAGGTGTCCCGGTCATCGAAGATATCGCTGTCAAAGGCCAGGTCGCCTATTCCTGCACGTAAATATAAGGATTCCCACATCCGCCACTCGACGCCGTTGCTGAGCACCGCGGTCTTATGGTCGAGACTGGATATGTTCCCGTCGATAAGGTACGCAACTACATCGCAGTTCCAGATAAAGGGCTTGCCTAAAACATTTGTGGTGTATTGACTTCCGATATTAACTGTCGGGGGAACACTCCGGGTATTGGTAGAACTCAGGGTGCCGGTTTCAAACTGCCAGTCTTCGGTGACATTCAGATTTTTCAGGACCAGGCCCAAAGAGAGATTGTCGTGGAGCTTATAGTGGGCGGCAAGATCGATACCGCCGATCACAAACGACCACTCGTTGGTTTTATCCAGCGGATAGTTATCGTAGGCCGGAAGGCTCTGGTAGAAGATCCCCAGCGCCGCGCCCACCGACAAACGGCGGGTGAGCAGATAGCTGAAACCCATCTTCGAAGTGACCGTGGTGTAGGAGACCGGATCGATTTCATACTCATCCTGATCGACCAGACCGGAGATATACGGATCCCCCCGGTACAGGAGCATAATCCCGAGTCCCAGGCGGCGGATTCGCAGCTCCAGCGAAGAACATCCTTCAAGCCGTCCGAGAGAACGGTAGCCGGTACCCAGCGATACTTTCCGTTCACCGGTGGTCGAGAGCAGGGCGGGGTTCCACCAGGGGCTGAGGTATGATGGCGCCGCGGTTTGGGCGCCGCCCATGGCCGCCGCGGTTGCTCCCACCGGCGGGCGAAGATAGGCGCCAGCCAGACCGCCGAGATAAGTTGACGCCATGCTCCGGAAGGCCATAATTCCCAGAAGGATAAGAATGGGTATTCCTTTTTTCATGTTCATATTCATTGACTCTACCGGGCGACAACGATTTTCCCGAATGCCCGCTCTCCTTCGCTGGATGAAATTTTATAATAGTACACGCCGGGGGCAACATGGTCGCCGGCCATATTGCGGCCATCCCAGTTGTCTTCATGCTTTACCGTGCTGCGGCCGCTTTTTCTCGATGCTCCCTTGATCCGCGGAGCACCGTCGATAACGGTTTTGACAAGGTCCATGTTCCAGTCGTAAATCTTGATTGTGACCGTGGCGTTTTTTGACAAATTATAGGCAAAATAACCCTTCGGTACATCCTCGCCATAGAGGGTGGGCTTTAAAATGCCGGGGTAGAAATAGGTCTGCGACAACCCGCCCGCAACAGCCGGAGATCGAAATTCATGAATAAAGGGGATCGTGTTTTTTTCATCGTAGGTCTCATTTCTGCTGAAATAGATTCCCTGATTGGAGGCTATCCAGAAAAGAGCGGTATCGCTGTTTTGCGGAACAAATAAAATGTCATTTATTTCGGATGGAGGAGGTGCTCCGTCGGCAGAAAGGCGCGTGGTAAAATGCGTATTCGGAATGACAACATCAGCGGGAAAAGTATCTTTATAAGCAAGTATCTTATTATTGATGACAACATAGAGGGTATCATCGAAACCAAAGGTAAGGGCATTGGGTGATTCGGGGAGAAAAAGGTTCCATCGTTCCCTGTCGAAATCGTATTTGTAGAGAGACACGGTTGTTGTGGTATCGCCCGATACCGGGGTGGTTATGATATCGGAAAAAAGAACGGTTTCACTGTCTTTTGGGTGAACATAAAACCCAGAAAATTCTTTGACCGTACGGGTGGAATCGTCAATAGAATCGCTGAGTGGAGTCCAGAATGAATCCGCAGCAGCGGGTTCAAACTTCCATATTCTCCCGGGAGTCAGGACCCAGATATCCAGAGAATCATCGTGACCGGTTGTTGTTATTGCAGCAACTGCATTGGTGCTATCGGGATAATATTTCAGCTCCTTTGAAGGAAAGGACTCCGCTGCATAGGGAAGCGGATCGCCGGGAATATGGACTACGCCGGTTTGGGCGCTTAAATCCCACTCAACGAGGCCCCCATACCATCGTGCCGCCCAGAGCTTGCGTGGCCTCTGCGGGGAAACCGGAGGCAGGGCACAATCATAAACCTGGAAATAGATCTCCATTGAATCCAGGGAGTCCTGCAGGGTAGTGAGCCACTGATTATTCCATGGAATCGTAATAGAAGCGATGTCCCCTGAAGGCAGATCGTAAACCCAGATAGAATTAGGGTCGGCAAGGTTCTTGGGGGCAAGGGGCACGAAAACCTGGTTGCCGCCGAATGCCAGGGAGGCATATTTTTCGCCCAACACCATTTCATTCGATTTATATCCCCACCATGATAAACTGTCCGATTCAACCACGGTGAAATTGATCCCCTTGGCCGTAATCATCCACAGCGTATCATTTCTGCCTTCCAGCCGGTATATATCATTGCTGGTGATTTCGTTGGTGGCTTTCACCAGGCAGGCGGTTAGCAGGACGGTCAATGCCGGAGTAAAGAAATTATTCCCGCATATCAAGAATTTTTGCATCCTTCGGAACTTCAAATCGGAACATCTCCTCTGGAATTTGCTCGCCTATACGGGTCTTTTTAAACGTATAGGTGCTTATGTTTCCTTTTGTATCGACAACCATCAGCTTGTGAATGATACCGCTTTTGCTGTCAATCCACAGGCGGATTGTCGATGCATGTGATTTTTCTTTTTCCGGATCGATGACCGCATCTACAACCGTGTAGGCGCCGTCTTTTTCTTTCAGCGTGAATTTTCTTTCGTTCAAATGGGCAGTTAGAATACGTGTGGGGTGATGAGATAAGTCAACATCGAGTAAATATTTGATTATTACCTGTTCGGTGGCTTTGCTGTACTGCCACCAGGTACGGCCGTCGCATACCCAGACAGCATCGCCCAGTTCAACTCTGAATTTGTTGTCGGGAGCAAGAAACAGGTGACCGTTTTTTTTCTCTTCCCGGTCCCGGATTTTCCAGTAGATGCTCAGTTCAAAGGCCGTTTTCATGGTTTTGTCGGCACGGTACTTTTTCCTGACTTTGTTCATGATCGGCGGCTCCTGCTGGGCAAAGCTGCAGATCATAAAAGCCGATACAAGAAGAAATACGATGCTTTTTGTTTTCGCGGTTTTCACAATAAATTCCTTTTAAAAGGTGTTGATATTGTACTATCGAATGGTTGCCAGATGTTCTGAAAGCTCATCGGGTTTCACCAAAACTTCTCTGACCTTGCTGCCTTCCGAGGGGCCGACAATTCCTGCGCGTTCGAGTTCATCCATAACACGGCCTGCACGGGCGTAACCGATTTTCATGCGCCGCTGGAGCATGGAGGTCGATCCCTGGCCGATCATGACGATCAATTCGGCGGCTTCTTCAAAAAGCTCATCCCGGTCGCCGTCATCCATAAAACTCTCGCTGCTCCCGCCTTCCCGGGTCGCTTCCTCAAAACTCTGGATCTGCTCAACTTCGACCCCCTGAGCCTTGATGTTATCGACAATCAATTCGACATCTTCTTCGGAAATAAAAGCCCCGTGATACCGTTCGATATCCGGAGCGCCGCTTCGAAGAAAGAGCATATCACCCAGTCCAAGAAGCTTCTCTGAGCCCACATGGCCAAGGATGGTACGGGAATCGGTCGCCTGAATGGTGCGGAATGCTATTCGTGATGTCAAATTAGCCTTGATTGGTCCTGTTATGATATCAACTGACGGCCGTTGGGTGGCGATTATCAGATGAATGCCGACTGCCCGGGCAAGTTGAGCTATCCGCTGAATACTCGCTTCAACATCCTTGGACGCCGTGAGCATCAAATCGGCGAGTTCATCTACTACTATAACGATAAAGGGAAGTGGTTTATTGTCCCAATTTGGAATTGAGCCCTCTTCAATTTTTCCTGCATTGACCTTGTTATTGAACGATTCGATGTTTCTGGCGCCTACTTTTGCAAGCATTCTGTAGCGGCGATCCATCTCCATCTGGCCCCAGTGAAGCGCTTTGACCGCCTCCTTGGATTCGGTAACAACCGGCGCCATAAGATGAGGAATACCCGCATAATAGGACAACTCAACTTTCTTGGGATCGATAAGAATCAAACGAAGTTCATCGGGTTTCATTGTCATCAGAAGGCTGCAGAGAAAGGAGTTGATACACACGCTTTTTCCCGAACCGGTCTGACCCGCGATCAGAAGATGCGGCATCTTTGCAATATCGGTGACAAAGGGGTTACCCGAAATGTTTCTTCCGATGATCAACGGCAGCTTTGCCCGTGAATTCTTGAACGCGTCGGAGAGAAGGATCTGCTTGAAATAGACATTCTGCCGGTTTGTATTTGGAAGTTCTATACCGATTGCCGCCTTTCCGGGAATCGGTGCCTGGATACGGATTCGCTGACCTCCCACGGCCATGGCGATGTCATCCTGAAGGTTCACGATCCGGCTTACTTTGATACCCGGCGCCAGGGCCATCTCATAGCGGGTAATAACCGGCCCCGGACTGACATTGACCACCTTACCTTCAATCCCGAAATTCATGAGCGTTTTTTCGAGAGTATGGGAATTCTCCTGGATTCCATCCCTGTCGATAAAGCTCGAGTAGGGGGGAGGATCTTTCATGACCTCAGGCGAGGGTATTACATAGGGCTTTGATGCTTTTCTGGGTTTGGGCTTGGCCTTGTCTTTTACCGGAACCTTGTAATAATCGTCGGGAAAATCATCATCTCTCTCTTCATCACCGTCCTCATCAGCATCCTCCTGTGACGGCACCGGCTCCTGGGTGATAACCGGCTCTTCTTGCCGAATATCCTCCTCCCTGTCATCCGTACCGGTATCATCGCCACTGTTTACCGGCGTCTCTTCTTCGGTCGTGATCTTGATAGGTTCATTCTTTTTGGCCCGGAACTGAGCGAGTTCTTCGTCGATCTGCTCCTGAGTTTTCTCTTCACCTTTGGATTTGCCGCCCGATTCCTTTTTTGTCGACTTCGTGGTCCCTGTGGAAGTATCGCTCTTTGTCTGAGTTATAGTATCGGAGGTCCCCTGGTTCGGTGCGGTTGCCGGAACAGGGGCAGTTTTAAACCGGGCTTTTAACTTTTCCCGTAATATAAAGAACACTTCCCTGATATAGAATCCCGCTTTTTTGAACAACGGATAGACGTTTATTCGGAATGCCGCCAGTGTCGTAACCGCCAGAGCGATGAATGTCAGAAAATAGGGACCGAACTTATGGGTTCCGAAAATGGTGGGTGTATAAATCAGATATGCGGTTGCCTTGCCGATAAGGTTCGTACCGAAGCTGGTGATCGGTATGGAGGGTATGGCAAGCAGAAGACAGATTTCGAAAGTGAACAGTGATGCGTACAGCATTATGCGGGTGTTAAGGGATGAGCCTTTGATTTGCGACCAGCCCAGAAAGAAAATTGAGAGCGGGAAGACAAATGATGGAATATTCCCGAAGATATAAATGAGGCCGTCGGCCAGATTCCTTCCGAGTGGACCAAGGAGATTATCTCTTCCCTGAATGAAATGGGTAATCAGGGAAATCAGCACCAGTGTGCCGAGGCCTAAAAAAACCACGCCCCATATTTCCCGGGCGACATCATGCTGCTCTTTTGGATTCTGCTTTTCGTTCTTTGCTTTTCTTTTTTTCTCAGCCAATATAGTTCTCTCTGAATTTTTTTTCGAGCGAATACAATGAAAACCGCAGTGTTTTCGCCGTTGCTGAAAGATGCGCGGTATCTGTTAATTTAATATACTCTTCAATAACCCGTGATGCTTCCTGTGCCCGCTTGAAATTCGCAGCAAGCACTTCATCGGCACCCTTTCTGTCTTGCTCCCGTGCGGAATTGGATCGCGAAAAGGGATCGGTCGACGTATCCCGGTTGGCAATCAGATGCCGGCTGTCGACTCCTTCTTCCAACTCCCGAAGAGAATGGCGAAGCGTTTTTATCTCCGAAGAATAATGTGCATCTGTTCTGATAAACCTGACAAATTCTTCAATAACCCGCAACGCCTCCCGGAGGCGATTGAAATTTACATCCAAAACCCGGTAGATGCCCTGGATTTCTTTCTGTTTCAAAGAAGCCCGTTCTCCTGCTTCCATAAAGAGTGCTGTATACAGTTTTCAAAAATAAGTAATGTAAGCCGAAAATGGTATACACAAAGAGGTGATACGCATGCCGGGAACCGTACTGGATAATACTATATTATAGAGAATGATAACAATAATTGCAGAGATAAAGCAAATAAAACAGAGAAAGGAATAAAAAATACATGTATGAAATAACTACCGAAAGCTCATTTTCGGCCGCCCATCATCTGTATAATTACGGCGGGCCCTGCGAAAATCCTCATGGGCATAACTGGATTGTACGGGCGACGGTGGCCTGCGAAAAACTGGATGAGATCGGAATTGGTATCGATTTCCGTAAGCTGCGTACGAATCTGGCTGCTATTGTCGATGAACTCGATCATACCGATTTGAACAAGGTATTTAACCGGGTCGAGTTGAATCCTTCATCGGAGAATATTGCACGGTATATTTACGAGAAGTTGTCCGAATCAATCAACGAGGGGGCACGCAAAGTCTCCCGCGTCGAAGTCATCGAATCTCCAGGAAGTTCGGCGATCTACTACGAATAAGTGAATGTTTTCCTATGCTGAATGTCTGTGAACTATTCAAGAGTATCCAGGGGGAGTCGACCTTTGCAGGAAAGATCTGCTCCTTTGTTCGTCTTGCAGGATGTAATCTCCGGTGCAGTTACTGTGATACCTCCTATTCGTGGGACCACGGAACTACCATGGCTGTCGATACCATTGTTAAGGAAATTCAAAAACAGAAAACCACCCTGGTTGAAATTACCGGCGGGGAACCGCTCATCCAGGATGAAACCCCTGCTCTGTGCAGTGCTTTTTTGCACAAAGGGTATACCGTGCTGATCGAAACAAACGGCACACTGGATATCTCCCGTCTTCCTGAAGGATGCATCCGGATTATGGATATCAAGTGCCCCTCCAGCGGGATGAGTCAAAAATTTCAGTATGATAACCTGGCACATCTTGTCACCACCGATCAGTGCAAATTTGTTATGGTCGATAAAAGCGATTTTGACTGGGCTGCCCGTTTTATCCATACACATCATCTGCTGGGAAAATGCGAAATAGTATTTTCTCCTGTAGCAAGCAGCCTTCAGGCAAAAGACCTTGCTCACTGGATTCTTGATTCCAGTCTCGATGTGCGGCTGGGAATACAGCTTCATAAAGTTATAGGGGATATACTGTGAAAAAAGCGGTAATTTTACTGAGCGGCGGTCTGGATTCGGCAACCTGCGGCGCGATTGCTCGAGCCGGGGGATACGAACTCTATGCCATGAGTTTCCGGTATGGACAGCGTCACGACATCGAGCTCGAAAGTGCCCGCCGGGTAGCGGATTCATTATCGGTAGTGAAACATTCCATTGTGGATATTAACCTGCGAAGTTTCGGGGGAAGTGCCTTGACTTCGGATACCGCCGTTCCGAAAAACAGGGATGTTTCCGATACCGGCGAGGAGATTCCCGACACCTATGTTCCTGCCCGGAATACGATTTTTCTTTCCTTTGCCCTTGCCTGGGCCGAAGTACTCGCTTGCCGGGATATTTTCATCGGTGTCAACGCTGTCGATTATTCGGGATATCCCGATTGCCGTCTGGAGTATATCGAGGCTTACAAAAAAATGGCAAATCTGGGGACCAGAGCCGGAGTCGAGGGAGATAAATTTACCATTCATACTCCCCTGATCAATTTGACAAAAGCGGAGATAATCAAAAAGGGGATTGCTCTGGGTGTCGATTACTCTCCGACTCACAGTTGCTACGATCCTTCTCCTGAAGGTCATGCCTGCGGAGCCTGTGACAGCTGCCTCATCCGGAAAAAAGGATTCGAAGACGCCGGGGTTGAGGATCCGACGGTGTATGGGGAGGAAAGGGCCGAAAGGTGAAGGTCGAAAATCGAAAGTCGAAAGTCAATTCTTTTTTCTCAACTTCTCAAATCGGTGTCTCCAATCGCTCATAATCTTCTCCTCTGCCTCTCCCTCATCCGTCGATCATCTTTTCAAGCTTCTCAAATGCAACCTCGACAGTCCGTTGCCGGACCGAGGCACGGTCGCCTTCAAAGTGGTATTTGAATACTTCTGTTCGTTCATTGACCGAAACAGCGATGTAAACCAGGCCAACGGGTTTTCCGGGGGTTCCGCCGCTGGGGCCTGCGATACCGGTGACTGCAATGGAGCAGTGGGCGGGGATCCTTTTTTTTACTCCCCGAGCCATGGCTTCGGCGGTCTCCCTGCTGACCGCACCGTGGCGCTCGAGAATATGATGGGGAACATCGAGAAGTGATTCCTTGATTTCATTGCTGTAGGAGATGATACCACCGGTGAAATATGCCGATGAGCCCGGCTGGGCGGTTACTGCCGCACCAATCATCCCGCCGGTACAGGATTCCGCAACCGCAAGATGCCACGATTTTTCCTGCAGTTTCCGGACAAGTGAGAGGGGCGCGGTAAGCAAGTTGTTCATGGCTGTCTCAAAAGAATTGAGGTGATGGACTACCGGGGTGCTGGATACCTTGCGGTTTTGCTGTCCCATTACGCGTGAAGAAGCTGGAGTACCGAGTGATAAATCCAGAGTATGCCGATCAACGAAAAGTTGGCATAAACGCCTGCAACGATATCATCCATGGCAATACCGACACCGCCTTCGATTTCTTCAAGCTTGAAGACCGGATAGGGTTTGATAATATCAAAGAATCTGAAAAGCAGAAAACCAAGAAGACATGTCCGCCAGGTAATCGGGACCATGAAAAAGGTAATCAGCTGTCCTGCAAATTCATCCACCACAACCTGTTTGGGATCGTCGGCATTAAAAGCCTCCTTTCCCCGTTGGCAGAGATAGATAACAAGTCCGGAGACGGCAAAGAGTACGGCCCAGTGATACTTGACCAGGGAAAATGCAAGAAGGTGGGGAGCTTTGATTTTAATGATCCAGACAACGGCAACGGTAACAGCCGAACCTACGGTTCCCGGTGCGATAGGAAAGTAGCCGAAAAAAAAGAGCGAGGAAAAGAATTTCCAGATCCACTGCGAGATGGGTGTTTTCATTCCGATTCGTCTCCATAGGTTATATTCGTACGTTCATTGAGTGCCTGCGTAAGAGTCAGCTGGTCGACATATTCGAGTTCCAGGCCCGCCGGAAGGCCCCGTGCAAGGCGGGTGATCCTGACCGGGTATTTGGACAACAACCGGCCCAGATAGAGGCTCGTGGTTTCGGCATCCGAACCCGCACCCAATCCCAGTATTATTTCACGGGGTTTACGGGTCTCCACCCGGGTAAGCAATTCTTTGATATGCAGCTTGTCGGCGGTAATGCCGTTGATAGGCGAGAGAACCCCACCAAGAACATGGTATAAGCCCCGGTAACGGCCCCCGTTTTCAAAGGTAAACACATCCATGGGCTTTTCCACAACGCATAAAATCGATGTGTCCCGGGAGTGTGACGAACAGATCGGGCACACCTCGCTTTCGCTGTAATTGAAACACTCTTTGCAGATGGTTATCGAGGTTTTGATCTTTTTCAGGTTTTCCGCCAGCGAATCCACTTCTTCGCGGGGGCGTTCCATACAATAGAGCGCCAGACGCCATGCGCTTTTTTTGCCGATTGTGGGCATACGGCTCAGGGATTCGACCAGCTTTTCGAGGGCTTCAACCATTAATGCCTTATCCCATTCCCGGTATATTCATACCACCACCTAAACTTCCCAGTGCACTCTGAGACATCTCTTTAACCTGCTCCTGAGCATTGTTGTAGGCTGCAACGATGAGATCCTCGAGCATTTCTACATCATCGGGATCCACCACTTCTTTATTGAGGCTGAGTGAGATAAGCTCGTTGGAACCGTTCATAACGACTTTAACCATGCCGCCGCCGGCAGTGCCTTCAACCTGCTTCTGGCTCAATTCTTCCTGAGCCTTCATCATCTGATTCTGCATTTTCTGTGCCTGCTTTAAGAGCTTCGACATATTCTTTGCCATAGATATACCTCCTTATGATAGTACTTCACCATCAAACAGTTCGATAATGGTTTTGATAATCGGTTCCTGCTCCATTTCATCATCAAGACTCGGTGATGTTGCTGCAAGGTTCCGATGATAATTCGCCTTCTTTTCGCTATTATTGTTATTGTTGCTTTCGGTTTCTATTGTAATGTGCAGATCGATATGCCTGCCTGCAAAGGTCTTCAGTTTTTTGACGATCTCCTCGCGCCGTTCTTTTGCGGTCACCTCGCTGAATTGAAAGGTGTACTCGGGGGGGAACTTGAGACCCACCGATGATCCTGACGCCGAAGTTATTGATGCAAAGGAGAGGAATGATCCCAGACTCGGGCGGTCTTGGATAAGACAATTCAGAAATTGTGGCCATGCTTCTTCAAGATCGGCAATCGCTCCCGGCGTGCTTTCCTCGGCCGCAAATTCTTCGGTGGTTTCCTGCGGTGGTATTGATGATATGCTTTGCGGAGTTGTAGGTTGTTGTTGAGATGAAGGTTCAGTCGACAGTTCGGGGGGAGGAGAAATTACCGGGGATTCAGCTTTTTTTTTTTGCGCCACTTTTTCAGGCGGTGACCCTGGAATGTTCAGTGATAGTCCGTTGTTGTCGCCTCCCGCACCTTTGAATGCGCTCAGAAGTTCTTCCATCGAAATACTGGTGTCCATGTTCACCAGCTTGAGCAATGCAATCTCCACCAGAAACCGGGGGAATGCGCTCCATTTGAGTTCGTATTCGGTCTTACGCACGATTTCACTCATCCGGAGCAGATCGGCTTCGGAAAAAAGTTTGGTCTGTTCGCTCCATCTGTCGGTCGAATCATCCGAATCGACCGGCATATCGATCCGGCGGCTTGCGTACATTTCGGGAAACCGGGAAAAGAGAAGATTCCGGAGGTGTTCTTCGAGACCCAGGATAAACTCATGGAGGTCGAATCCCTGATCGAGGATATTCTGGACCGCTGCCAGGACCGGGACAGGATTTTTCTCGGCAATCGCATGGATAATCGATGAATAAATTTCGGTGTCCACCAGGCCTAAAACCGAGCGTACCTCTTTTTCGCTGAGTGAATCCTGACAGAACGAATAGACCTGGTCCAAAAGACTGAGACCATCCCGCATGGACCCTTCTGCTTTCCGGGCAACGATCGCCAGCGCTTTTGAATCAAAGGTGATATTTTCGCTGGTGCAGATATGTTCAAGCCGCCCAAGAATCTGTTCGGTCGATATCCGCCGGAAATCATATCGCTGACATCGTGAAAGAATCGTTTCGGGGATTTTATGAGGTTCGGTGGTGGCGAAGATGAAAATGACATTTTTCGGCGGCTCTTCCAATGTCTTTAAAAGAGCGTTGAATGCCTGACGGGTCAACATGTGGACTTCATCGATAACAAAAACCCGGAACTTGCCACCCATCGATGAGTACCCGACATTCTCACGAAGGTCCCGGATATCATCGACCTTGTTGTTGGAAGCACCGTCAATTTCAAGAACATCGAAACTGGAACCTGAGATAATATTTTTGCAGGCATCACATTCGCCGCAGGGATCAGGGGTCGGCCCCTTCTCACAATTGAGCGCCCGGGCAAGAATCCGCGCGGTAGTCGTTTTCCCAACTCCCCTGGTACCCGTAAAAACATAGGCATGGGCAACCCTGTTTTTTTCAATGGCTTTCTTTAATGTGTTGGTAATATGCTCTTGCCCAACAACATCACCAAAGTTCAAGGGACGCCATTTTCGTGCCAGTACGAGGTAGCTCATAGTAAAGATCTGGGGGGTTGGAGTGGAGGAGTAATGGCGTGGTGGTGGTACTGAATAATGAACAGATTCCTTGTCGGGCCTTGTTCATTAATCCAATACTCCATCACTCCACTCCTCCAGTTGGTTTTTATAATGAGGCCAAGTTAACCTGCGGCACACCGGGTGTCTGCTTACCGTTGCTTCCTTCCGGACCTGGCGGGGTTCACAGTCCTTGGTTGCGCAGGGCCTGGCCTCGAATTTAAATGTCAAACATCAAATTGCAAAAATTCTTACATCTAATATAACAATTTTAAAAATAATTATTGAGCAAAGGAAAAAAACGGAGAGGCTGGGATTCGAACCCAGGGTACCACGCGGGCACACACGCTTTCCAGGCGTGCACCTTCGACCAACTCGGTCACCTCTCCTGAAATATTAAATCACCAATCCTCATCCCGCCGCTCTTATTTGAGATTTGTATTTTGAGATTTAAAATTAAAAAAAACGGAGAGGCAGGGATTCGAACCCTGGGTGGCCTTGCGACCACAACGGTTTTCGAGACCGCCCCTTTCAGCCAGCTCAGGCACCTCTCCTCATTGTTTCATGCTAAAAATAATATAGGAACACACCAAATTTATACGATCAGCGATAATTCTCCTTATAAGATAATAAAAATTCTTCTTTGAATCCTTCTTATCGGTGTGCCACACATATTTTCGAGGGGAGTTGAAAAATTTTTTTCCTCGCAAATTGCCAATAATATTGATATAATATGTAATCTGTTGTTATAGAGCAAAATATGGCGTCTGTTTAATACAGGGCATAGGAGTTTGTATATAAATGTATATACGGTGTTGGGGTTCCCGTGGTTCCTTATCGGCAAGTGGGGCCCAATATCTGAAATACGGTGGTGATACCTCCTGTATGGAAGTGCGGTCGAGCAGGGGAGATATTGTCATTATCGATGCCGGCACTGGAATCCGCGGACTGGGCAACAAACTGGCCCGGGAAAAGCCCCGCAAAATCGACATGATTTTTACTCATGCTCACTGGGACCATATTTTCGGTTTTCCCTTTTTTACTCCCCTCTACATGAAAGGGATCGATATCACCATTCGTGGCTGTTCCTTCGAAGGATCGTCGTACAAAGAAATTCTCCGGGGTTTCATGAGCCCGCCCTATTTTCCGGTGGGGTTTGAAGTATTCGGAGCCCGGGTGAAATTCGGGACAATCAACTCCCGCTCCTTTTCGGTAGGGGAGATGAAAATAACCCCGATCCCCTTAAGCCATCCCAATTTCGGTGTGGGGTTCCGCATCGAAGAACAGGGGAAGTCGTTTGTTTTTCTTACCGATAACGAACTCAGCTTTACCCATGAACAAGGACGTACGTTTGATGATTACGCCGAATTCTCACAGGGGGCCGACCTGCTGATTCATGATGCCGAATTCACCAAAAAAGAGTACAAACTCTATAAGGAGTTCGGTCATTCACACTATGTCGAAGCGACCAGGCTGGCCGTAAAAGCCGGCGTTAAACGATTCGGCATGTTTCACCATAACCGCAATCGGTCCGACGATGAGATCGATGAAATGGTTACTCAGGCTCGTAAAATCGCCCAAAAAGAAAATGCTCCTCTCGATTGTTTTGCAGTCGGCAGTTCTTTTGAAATACAATTGTAACTTTTCCATGCCCCCGCCTTCCTCACTTTCTCTGTTATAACTCTCCATTTTTGAGGATATTAAGCGATTTGTTTCGTTTTGAAACATGCAACTTGTTCCAAAAAACAATTTAAATAATTTAAATATGAATTTTCAGAAAAATTTCCTTATATTTGGAAGGGAGGATTGTCGTATATACAGGAGGCTGGTACGTTATGGAATATTTGAATCTTTTCGCCAATGAAAATTCTCTTGGTCTGTACCTTCGTGAAATAGGGAAGTGCAAACCCCTGAGCCAGGAGGAGGAGATTGAGCTTTCCAAGCGGACTCGTAATGGTGACCGCAAAGCTCTGCAGAAAATGGTTCTTTCAAATTTACGGTTTGTGGTGAGCGTTGCCCGCAACTACGAACACCAGGGATTGCCCCTCGAAGATCTTATCAATGAGGGTAATCTTGGTTTGATCCGTGCGGTTAAGCGCTTTGATGAGACCAAGAATTTCAAGTTTATCTCCTATGCGGTCTGGTGGGTCCGTCAGGCGATCCTTCAGGCGCTTGCCGAACAATCCCGGATTGTCAAACTTCCCCTTAATCGAGTGGCCACGATTTATAAAATCGGTAAGGCCTATAAAAAGCTCGAACAGAAACACCAGCGCCTTCCCGACCTCGATGAACTTGCCGAGGAACTGAAAATCCGGAAAAAGGACATTCGCGAGGCCCTCAATATCGGTGATAATCATGCATCCCTCGATGCGCCTTTTGATCGCGAAGAGGATGGTAATCTTCTTGATATTGTCCGCGACCGTCACCAGGAACGTCCGGACCTCGAATTCATGGATAGTTCACTGCATGATGAAATCGAGCGGACGCTCAACTGTCTTGATGAGCGCGAGAAAAAGATTGTAAAGCTCTATTTCGGAATCGGTGATGAAGCCTCGCATACACTCGAGGAGATCGGCGAGCGATTCAATCTCACCCGCGAACGGGCCCGCCAAATCAAGGAACGGGCAATCCGCAAGCTCCGCTCCGGACGGGGATGGCGCTTGAGGGCGTATTCCTGAAAGGGAAGTGGACGTTGAATAGGTAGAGAGGGGTATAAGATTCTGGAAGGGCCTTGGCGGCCCTTATACCCAGCTCTGAAAATGCTTTCCCTGATAGCCCAACCCCCCGGGCTTCGCCCGCCCCCCATACTTGTGGGGAAAGGAAGCAAAGATTAGCGGCGCAGTAGCGTTCCTCTCCTTTCTCTTAGCTTTTGTCTTTTTTATACCTGCCGCACACGTACCTTTTTTATTTTATTGCTGAGTATCTATTTTTCTAAAGCAATAGTCCAACTACCAGTTGCCCCGGCCCGTTCAAATGGGCCATTTTGGGGGACAAATACATAAAAAAGGGAGATTTCACTATGGCTAATATCATGCGAACCGCAAATCCTGCTCTTTCGGAAGGAACTTTTGCCGACCGTTCCCGCACGGCTGCGGGGGGTGCAACGATGACTATTCAGGGAACAGTCAACAAAACCGGGTTGCTTTTGCTTTTTACCATCGGTTCGGCTGCCTTTACCTGGGGGAGCCAGTCGATGGGGCTTTTGATTTTCGGGGCAATCGGCGGTTTGATCGCTGCGCTGGTTACTGTATTCAAAAAGGAATGGGCTCCGGTGACCTCTCCGGTCTATGCGGTGTGTGAAGGCATGTTTCTGGGAGGAATTTCTTCCATGTACGAAGCTGCCTATCCGGGTATCGTGACCAATGCGGTCATGCTTACATTCGGGACCCTTTTTACCCTGCTTCTTGCCTACAAAACCGGGGTTATCAAAGTAACTCAGAACTTCAGGCTGGGCGTTATCGCCGCTACGGGGGGTATTGGCCTTGTCTATATGGCAACAATCCTTTTAAGTTTCTTCGGCATACGTATGCCCTTTATTCACGATGCCGGTCCACTCGGTATCGGGATCAGTCTCTTTATCGTGATTGTCGCAGCGCTCAACCTGGTCCTCGATTTTGATTTCATCGAGCGTGGCGCCGGCGCCGGGGTACCTAAATACATGGAATGGTACGCCGCCTTCGGACTCCTGGTCACCCTCATATGGCTCTACCTGGAGATACTGCGACTGCTGTCCAAGTTGAATCGAAGAAGATAGATGAACGAGCGCATGAAGTCACGAGCGCATGAAGTCACGAGGGAAGAATACCATAGCTGACTATGGGGATTTAATGCAGGGGCTTGGGGGTTCAGGAGGATAGGATACAGGGTATCGGTTTTACCTGCTCCATTCCATGCCGAATCCTTTTGACCATCCCAGCACCGGGTGGTTTACAAAAGATGCAAAGGCGTTGGCGGTAAAGATATTGACTGTCGCCCCTACACTGATCATAAAGGGACTCGTGGCAATGCCCAGGCCCAGGGCGAAACTCTCGTGAAACCGGTATTCTTCACCAAAATAGATCCTGAACCGGTCGTCTTTTTCATCGGTAAACTCAACCAGAATACCCTGTGCTCCGTAGCGTTGGAATTTTGTATGAATTCCGATCTGATAGGTAGTCGGCGGATCGATTCCCGCAGAAGAGGCGCCTTTGAGGCGGATATGCTTGCGGGTAAATGAGAGGCTGACAAATTTCCAGGGCACCCAGAATGATTCTCCGGCAAAGAGCATTGTTTCAGAATCCGGCTCTTCTCTGATTCCCGCATGAAAAGCGTACAGCTCAAAACTGATACGAGCAAACTTGAGAGCGTCGGTACCCAGGGAGAGGTAGCCGGTCTGTTCGAAATAGAGGTCCAGGGCGCTGAAATGGGCAAAGGAGGTCTTGACCGTGAGCCAGGGAAAATGAGACCATCCGCCGAAAATCATCTGGTTGATCGAGGTTTCTTTGAGATTATCCATGGGGTCGTAATAATAAGCCGCCGCAGCCGACACCCCGAAACGGAGCGTGTCGTTGTAAAAGCACGACGGTGTCCAGGGCTGTCGCCCGCCGACACCATTATCCCAGATTATGGTCCCGAAATTGATCATGGAATAGCCCATGGGAAAGGGATCCCGCATTTCACCAAGCGCAGCATGGCAGATCAGGAGAATAAAAGCATAGTGCACAACAGATTGTTTCATTGCCGGCGCTCTCAATAGCTGTCTGTTCTTATCTCCATAAAATCCCCTTTTTTCTGATAAGCGTTGTCGTGCCGCCATGGTCGATTTCGGCAACAAGGAAAAAGGGACCTGCCGGAGCCGGTTGGCCGTTGTTTTTATTGCCGTTCCAGGTAACGCTCTTTTGTGGAGGTACGGCGAAATCGTAGAGTTTTTTCCCGTCGAACCCATAGATAGAGAGGGTAAGGCGGGCGCCCGGCGGTAATCCCAGACGGATCATCAGTGAATCGTTATCGGTGTCATCGTTGGGAGTAAAGGGGATCGGCCCGATGGAAAGTGAGGCTTTCCGGGTGTCTCTCCAGGTTGACGACTCATTGGGTTGGCCCGGTGTAGGCCGGCGGGCAACAACCCAGGTATCTCCGGCACATCCGGGATCGTCACAGGATACCCTCTCGAGCGATTGGTATTGCCAGGCGTCGAACCATTCATTATGATAACACGCGGTTTCCATAACCGTTCCCTCATTGTTCCAGAGCATCAGGGTATCGTCATAATTGTTGAGCGTATGCCAGTGGCCGGGCTGAATCACCGATGATATCGCCGGAAAGGCATCGGTAAAGGCATTCATGTCCTTGGTAATAATCAGGTGCGTTCCTTTTTCGAGCAGGATATCCGATGAACTCAGCAGCTCGGTATCTTCCGAATTTCCGAATCGCCAGTTTCTGAGATTGATCGGCATGGATGACACATTGGTGATTTCAAACCATTCGGGGATGGTGGTTGCTTTGGGAAAAACCTCACTTATTTTTATTGCCGGCAGAGGGGTCCAGACCGGTGAGAGATCGAGAGGGAACGAATGTCTGTTCCCGTTATCGTCAATAAGGAACCGGTAGGCCACACTGTCAAGTGGTAGCGTGCAGGAAAGATAGCTGATACCTTGCGAAGCCGGAAAAGGCGCCGGGTGGATTATTTCTGAGGAAGTGCCCGGCGTTGCAAGAACCGACCAGGTGGCTGAGGGGCTGATTATCGAACCGGATTTGAGACAGGCAAGGGAGCACTGCACTGTTGAAAGGCTGTCGTTGACCCTGCCGAATTTACTTTCCACTATCCAGCCGTTCTTTTCATATTCATAGCGGCCCAAGCTGACTTTTTCGGGAGATGATGAATAGGTAATCGGATAAAACAGCAGCCCCGAAGGAACAATGGAATAGCCTTCCTGTATCCCCGGTGGAGGGGTGTGGGAAATCTTGTCACTTTCCAGTTCAAACACAGTGCCTGAATCGGCAAAGGAAGCGATAATTGTGTCGATACGTGATGAATTGCCCCGGTAAAGAAAAAAGCCGTCATTGGAACTGATTTTTCCGATCAGTGATGTGTGGTTGACCGAAAGGATGACTGTTCCCGAATCGAATGCAAAGAGGCTTTCGAGAGGTGATACACTGTAGTCAGGATCGAGGATCACCGCTGTTTGTCCGGGAGCAAGCATGGAAGCATCATATATACACCCCCCACAGATATCGGAGGCTTTTTCGAAGGATATGATCGAATCACATTGGTCGCCGTCGGCAAGAAGAAGGCTGTTCAGAGAAAAAGAATCGGTGCCCAAGTTGGTGAATTCGATACATTCGTGGCTTTTGCCGCCGGGAATGGTGTCTTCGTTGCCCACCGGATCCTTGAGTACTTCGGTAATCGCGATCATCCCGAATGCTCTGATCCGTGCGGCAAAAGTAAGCTGTATGATAATAGCAAGTAATAAAAAAGGAAATGAATATTTCACCGTGCACCACTCCGTTACCTTGTACGCTTTACGGTAAAATAATGCAGGCCGGGATAAAAGGGTAGAAGTATTACTGTTTTTGTGGGCAGAATTTTTGGAGAGAAAAGGAGATGAGGATAATGGATGAAGTAACCGGAGGCCGGCGAGCAGTAGCCGAAAAAGCAGGTTCGTTAGACCCGGTATGTATGGAGAAATACATTCCTGCGTGCGTTCGCTTTTCACGATCCGGTCGTCTAGTGACAAGAAAACACCGGAAATCCGGTGATTTGGTATTGTAAATCAAATGCAAATGGTATATAATATGAATCGTGTCGTTTTTTGTACATTTTTGTAACTTTGTGAGGAGTTAATGGAGCCGGCTTTATTAAATCATCCCAACAATTCCCGGCAGATCGCCTTTCAGGACCTTGCATTTCAGCTCATGTCATGGTTTGTGAAATCCAACGATATCTACACTGCTGTCGGCATGTGCCTTCGGCGCACAGGAGAGATCAGCAAGGCCGGGCGTGCCTATGTCTTTCTTTTTCGAGACGGCGGCCTCATAATGGACAATGCCTATGAGTGGTGTGCAGAAGGGGTAATGCCCGAAAAGGAAAATCTCCAGGGGCTCGAAACCTCCATGTTTCCCTGGTGGATGGCCCGTCTTCGGGCAGGCGAGCATATTCATATCACGTCGGTAGCGGACCTTCCCGATGAAGCCTCGGCGGAGAAGGCGATTCTGGAGCCGCAGGGAATAAAATCCCTTCTGGTGCTCCCATTCAACATTCAGGGTGAACTGGGCGGATATATCGGTTTCGATAATGTACAGGATACCGGCGCCTGGCACGATCGTGATTTTCAGCTTCTGAGGATGTCGGCTGATATTTTGGGTAATGCCTTTGAGCGGGACAAGGCCAATCGTGAGCTTATAAAGGCTAAGGAAGCTGCCGAACGGGCAGCGAAAAGTAAGGCGGAATTTGCCGACTATGTAGCTCATGAACTGCGATCCCCGCTTACAACTATTGTTTCCATAGTGGAAGGGCTCGGTCAAATGGAACTCGGTGATGGACAGAAAGAATATGTCGATCTCATTCATGAAGCAGCCGATGCACTTTCTTCCGTCATCAATCAAACGCTCGATTTCTCCCGTGCTCAGGCGGGCCGGATGCAACTGGAACATCTTTCTTTTGATATTGCAGAAGTCATACGGAAGCGGTTGGATATGTACCGGGATGCTGCTGTAAAGAAAGGAATCGAATTGAGCATGACGGTCGATTCGCGGATACCCTCGCCGGTAACAGGAGATCCCCACAGGCTCGGTCAGGTATTCGGTAACCTTATCGGCAATGCACTCAAATTTACCGGTTCGGGGTCCATAACGGTGGATGCTGCACTCGATTTTGCTGAAAATGATACGATGACGATTCGGTTCAGGGTGTCAGATACGGGAGCAGGCATTGCTGAAGAAGCGATACCACTGTTATTCGAGCGGTTTTCCCAGGAAAGTGCGTCGGTTTCCCGTACCTACGGCGGATCGGGACTTGGACTGGCCATATGCAAATTCCTGGTCGAGCTTATGGGCGGAACGATCGGCGTGGAGTCGACTGTCGGCGAGGGGACTGTGTTCACTTTTACCGCACAATTCGGGAACGGTTCAGTCGAAGGAGGGATGGATGTTTGATCGGTCCGGCAAAGGGCAAGGTACACAGCAATCGGCGGTATTTAACGGCCGGTTTCAGGCTCTGGGCGATCATATCCGCATGCGCACCCTCATTGCACTTCACGGTATCGGTATGATATATATGACGATTTTTAGCTTCAAAGCGATCCATGAAGGCATGTGTGGGGTGGCTATCGCTGATGCTTTGGCTTTTATTTCAACAAGTATCAGTGTATACTTTCTGATTAAACAACGTGCACGTTGGTGCAGCACCTGGGCTTTTTTGATATGTGTCGGCATGCTCTTTTTATTTCTCCTGATAACCGGCGGCTCCGAGGGGTCCGGGCACCTCTGGCTTTTCGGATATCCCATCGCCGCGGTGCTGTTGCTGCAACGCCGGGAAGGGATGGTTCTTGCCGTCATTTTTCTCGCTTGCGTAGCCCTTATCCTCCTCCTCCCCCGCCTGTGGGAGTGGCAATATGTCTATCCGGTCAATTTCAAACTCCGTCTTTTCGGTTCGCTGATTCTGGTATTCATCATCGCACTCACCTATGAATTGGTTGTTTCTTCCGCGGCACAGAATATTGCGCAGCAGGACCGGAAATATCGGGCGCTTTACGATAATGTTCCCATTGGTTTGTACCAGGCTTCTTCCGGCGGTGAACTGGTGGGGGTGAACAGGGCGCTTGCTGCGATGTTTGGTTGTGAATCGGCAGAGCAAATGATTAAGGAAAAACTGTTTGTTCCCGGCATCTTTTCTGAGATAGTATCCCGCCGGTTTCTAAAAGATGAACAGGTGCATGGTATTACCCGGACTCTTCAGCGGCGGGACGGTGCTGAAATATCAGTCCGGGAAAATGTGCGGCGGGCGAAAAGAATAGACGAAATGGGAATGGAAACAACCACTTTCGAGGGAAGTCTTGAGGACATTTCGATGATCAGAAATCTGGAAACCCGCAAGGAATCGTACAAAAATGATCTTTTAGTGCTTTCATCGAGTGCGGTCCGGTTCGGTGCAGCCACCAGAAGCAGTGATATTTACAGGATATTTGCAGAATTGGCGGGAACGATCATCGGGGATGCATTCTCTATTGTCAGTATCTACGACGCCGATGCCGGCACTTTGAACGTAAGTGATTACTATGTTCATCCCTGTTATATTGAGAAGCTGGCCTCTCTCCTCGGTGACCCGCGGACTTTGACCATGCCGGTTGACGATACATCACTAGAGCCGCTTCGCTCGGGCGAAATTGCAGAGATTTCCGGCGGAATTTACGAGCTTTCATTTGGTGCGATTCCACCCGATATTTGTACATCTCTTACCAAAAGTCTGGACCTGGGCAGGTTGTATGCGCTGGGAATCTCCTGGCAGCGTGAAGTGTATGGAAGTGCTTCGTTTATTATGCGGGGAGACCAGACTCTCGGCTCTGAAAAGCGCGAGGCGCTCGAAACTCTCGGCCGTCAGGCCGCGGTCGTGCTCCGTCGTATGGCCGGCGAAGTGCAGATCCGGCAACAGCATTCCTTTATCTCCATCCTTATGGATACGATTCCCATTCCGGTATTTTTCAAAGACCGTGAAGGTCGATATATGGGATGTAATCGTGCCTTTGAAAAATTTACCGGTAAGGATCGGGATTTTCTGGATGGAAAAACAGTCTGGGATATGGCCCCACCGGAGATTGCAGAAGAATATGCACGGCAGGACAACGAGCTTTTTTCTTCGGGGACATCACAGCGGTATGAGTGGAAAGTCAAGCGCGGCGACGGAGAGTTGCGGGATGTGAAGTTCTACAAGGGAGCATTCTATAATGAAAAAGGAGAGGTGGCCGGTCTGGTCGGTACGTTTACCGATATTACCGAAGAAAAGGCCCTTTTAAAAGCAACGGTGCGGGCGCGCGATGAAGCCGAAAAGGCGGCGCAGATGAAAATGCGGATTATGTCTTCGGTCACCCATGAAATGCGCACCCCCCTTACGGCCATAATGTCGCTGTCCGAATTGGTATATGGTTCTGCGGTGGGAAGTGACGGCAGCGATGAACTGATACTCATGCGGAAGGCTGCGGGACGGCTTATGGATACAGTCGATAATATTATTGCCCTTACCGGTCTGGAAGCCGGTATACTCAAAGTTAATGAAACGCAATTCGATGTTGTTGATATGTTGAAAACAATCGACGCCCGTTTTGCCGGCGAGGCACGGGAAAAGGGGCTCCGTTTTTTCTGCAAAATTCCTGAGAAGCCGCTTGTTGTTGCCGGTGATAATTCTAAAACCGCCATGGTATTGCGGCAGCTTGTTTCAAATGCCGTCAAATTTACCGACAGCGGGGAAGTACGGGTGAGTGCTGAAATCCAGCAGCAGGATGAACACACAGCCACCAATGATATTCATGTCCTTTTTACCGTTACCGACACCGGGCCGGGCATTGCAGAGGAGATTAAAGATCATATATTCGAGGTTTTTTTTCAGGCCGATCAATCGGTAACACGAAAATATGGTGGCGCCGGTCTTGGATTGCCGGTTACAGAGGGACTTACCCGTTTGCTTGGAGGAACCTTTGAAATGAAAAACAACGATCCGAAAGGAACGATGTGTATGGTGAGAGTTGTCTATAAACGAAACACTACAAATGTTGAAGATACAAACGAGGAGGGTGCATGATAAACAAAAAAATTCTGGTGATCGATGATGAGCGGCTTATCCGTACTACCACAATCCTTTTATTAAAGAAAGAAGGGGCGGTGGCGATTGCCGCTGCAGACGGCAAAGAGGGGATCGAACTGGCAAAAAAAGAGCATCCGGACCTTATTCTGCTGGATATTATGATGCCCGGCATGGATGGCTGGCAGGTACTTGAAACCCTGCGAAGCGAACCGTTGTGTGCATCGGTGCCGGTTATCATC
>WJLZ01000011.1 GCA_014728215.1 Chitinivibrionales bacterium | reverse complement strand
TCGAAGACCCCCATTTCCGAAAATGCGCGGTTGTAAGCGTCCACCACCTGGCGCCGGCGGCGCTGAAAGGCATCGAGCTTCTTGAGCTGGCAGAGCCCGATGGCCGCCTGGATGTCGGTCATGTTGTACTTGAAGCCGGGTGATATCACTTCATAATACCAACTTCCCTCTGTTCCCCGTCTCCGCCAGGCATCCTTGCTGATGCCGTGCAGACTAATGATCCTGGCTCGATCTAAAAAGTCTTTCTCACCGCTGAGTACCCCTCCTTCCGACGTCGTCAGGTTTTTGGTGGCATAGAAACTGAACGAAACCGGATTTCCGTTCGACCCGATGGGCCGCCCCTTGTATTTGGCCGATACGGCATGGGCCGCATCTTCGATAATCGGGATCCCCTGGTTCCTTGCAATCTGCCCGATGGGATCGAGATCGACCGGATGCCCAGCATAGTGGACCACGATGATCGCTTTGGTGGCGGATGACACCGCGGCTTCCAGTTGGGCCACATCGATGTTGAGGGTGTCCGGTTCCACGTCCACGAGGACCGGTCGCGCTCTGACATGTTCCACGACACTGACCGACGCGGGAAACGTCATGGCGGTGGTGATGACCTCATCGCCGTTGCCGATGCCCAATGCCGTCAGTGTGATATGAAGTCCGGCCGTGCAGGAACTCAGAGCGAGCACATTCTGTGCCCCGAGGTAGGTTGCAAAAGCTTTTTCGAAGCGGGCGGTTTTCGGACCTGTGGTGATCCAGCCGGACCGCAGGGTATCGACCACCGCCTCGATCTCTTCGTCTCCGATCAGGGGGGGAGAGAAGGGGAGAATCTCATTGCGAAGGCTCATTTGTTATTCACACGCTTTCAAACGGAGGATCGATCTACCGATCTGATTTGTCTCAGAGCCACTTCTCTATTTGCCAATGTGTAGCAACATCTTTGTGCGGAGCATATCCGATTTTTATCAAATTGCAATCTCTCTTTGGAGGCTTTTCAGAATCATCATCGATTCGGAAAGGGTTTTTTCCATATAAAGCGTGATTCGAAATCGAGGCCGCTCATCCCTGCAGTGGCGTACCCTTATCTTCCCATATTCGGGATAACACCCGTTCCGCTGCGACCTTAAAATTTTCGATCATGATCATATCTTCCAGGTACGCAATATTTGCGCTGACAGCTTTTCGGGTCTGTAATTCTCCCTGGGGTGCACAGCTGAATACCAGTGGGATTTTCATGGTCCAGAACTGGTCTTCTGGAATTTCCTCATACCCAGGAGATTGCCATCGACATTGGAGGTTACCATTCCCATTTTCCGAGTTCGAAATTGAGAAGACCACAGCATCGAAGTCCAGTAGTGAAAAGTATTTTTCAGTACACTGCTGCAGGTCGACAAAGCTGTTCGCAGTATTGAGAATCGACAGGACCCTTCGTGCATCTTTTTGTCGTTTCATCATCCGCTTTTTTTGCTCGATTCGTTCTCTGGCCATCGCGTTCATCTGGAGCATATCCGCCGTATAACCTAGGATTTTCATCCCTCCGATGATGGTTGCCCCTAGGATGAGCAGAATGAGTGTCAGTAATCGATTGTTTACAGCGGTCATGGACAGGGCGGTGACCCCGAGAAGGATACATATCGTATAAAGCAGCAGGGTGACCTGGCGCGAGGAAAGTCCCAATCGTAAGAGCCGATGATGGATATGATCTTTATCCGCCTTGAACGGTGAATGCCCATTACCGACTCGCCTGATGATGGCCAAAAGGGTATCGGCGATCGGAATCCCCAAAGCGATAATCGGAATTAACAGGATCACGACGGTGGAGCTTTTCTGTGATCCCTGCAAGGATATGGTGGCGATAATGAAACCGATGAAAAGGCTCCCGGAGTCTCCTAAAAATATGGATGCGGGCGAAAAATTATAATACGAAAACCCCAATATTCCGCCGGCAAGGGCGGCGGCAAAAATGGCGGTCAAGGGATTCTGGAGAATCAAAGCAAGGATCAGCATCGTGGATGCGGCAAAAAAACCGACGCCGCAGGCCAATCCATCGATGCCATCGATGAAATTGATCGCATTCGTAATTCCGATCACCCACAGAACAGTAACCGGAAACGATAGAAAACCAAGAGATTCCGAACCGAAAAACGGAATACTGATCAACTGACTCTTGAAGCCGAAAAAATAGAGCAATAGAGCGGCAAAAAATTGAACCGATAGTTTTTGAGGGACCGTCGCTCCCCGTATGTCATCATATACGCCGATCGCAAATACGAGAGAACTTGTGATCAACAGACTGGCAAGGGTGCCGAAGTGTTGACCTAAAAATGCGTCGCTTTCGGTCTTGCCCAAAAAGTAGGCGAACAGAGGCAGGAAGAATGAGAAGTAGATGGCGATTCCGCCCAATCTTGGAATTGGGTATGGATGAATCTTTCTGGGAAGGCATGGAATATCGAATATTTGTTTTTTCTGACATTTTTTTCTTATGATCGGCGTTAATAGGAAACTTATCAAAAAGGCCGAAAATGATATGAAAAAAAAATCAGCAATAAAGGCTTTGGCTTCCATCATGATGCTTCTTTTTCAATAGCAGTTGGTATTCTTGATCGATTTCAGTTACCATCCTGTCAATTCCCCAACTCTCGTCTATGAATCGACGTCCATTCTTCCCCATTATTCTAGAATTTGGCAAATGATCAAGCAGTTCTATGATTCGCTTTGCCAATTGGTCTACATCTTTGGCCGGGACCGTAAAGCCGTTTACACCGTTTTTTACCAACTCTGCCACACCATCGATATCGAAGGCTACAACGGGTTTTCCCACAGCAATATACTGTACCACCACCCTGGGAAGGCCCTCCCATAAAGATGTGAAAACAGCGATATCGAACATGGCAATCATTTCTTCAATATCCCTGCGAAAACCGGTAAATAAAACGTGATCATCTAAAGCCAGATCTTTGACCATTGTTTCTAATTTCTTTCGATAGGGTCCTTCACCAGCAAAAATAAATTTAGCGTCCGGAAAATGGTTGATTATTTTTGGAGCGGCCTGAATAAGGTATTGCTGGCCTTTTCCGAAATCTAGCCGGGCCACTTTTCCTATAATGATGCTTTTAGAAGAGATTTGAAATTCAAGACGTTTTTTTTTAATGATGTTCACAGGGAGGTTCCCCGCCTGGTAAAATCGCTCAATATCCATTCCCGTGTGGATGATCGAATATTGTTCAGATCTTCCTATTCTATTCCGAAGGTAATAATTTTGTAAGTCCCTTCCAACTGCAATAAACTTGTCGGTGATGCTTGCGGCAATCTTTTCAAAGGCCAAATATATAGTCCTTCGAATTGGAGGCGTGAATTCGTGAAAAGTGATGCCATGCACGGTATGAATAATAATCGGTACACCGGCCAGTTTTGCAGCTATGCGACCGATAAATCCAGCTTTTGCCGTATGAGTGTGTACAATATCAAATTTCTCTTTTTTTATATATTGATAAATTCTGCAAAAAGATAATAGATCACAAAACAGTTTGATATTTCGACGTAAAGAAGGTTCTTGAAGAATATTAACGTGTTCTTTATATTGTTCGATGTAAACAGGGTCAGAGTCACCACCGACGAGCAACATCACTTCATATTCGGCTTCTTCTAAACCCATCACAAGAGAAAGGACACTTTCATCCGCCCCTCCGCGAATCAGGCGTGTAATTATATGTAGATTTTTTAACATCTTATACAAATATCAGGTAAAAAATAATCAAACGCATTAATTTAGAAAGGGGCTTTGCAGATATTGCCTAATATTTTTTGGTACCCGATCTTACATCCAGTCTTCCATATTGTAATACATCCCGGCGACAATTGGAACGCATTAAATAGATACTCGACAGATAGGCGATACTGGCGCAGAGAAAAAAGAAGTTCTGCAATTTTTGCATACTGAGAGGCTTTAAATTGAGTGCTAATCGAATCCTTGTATTTTTCCAAAAAACGCAAACGTACCTTAACGCCATTCGCTTTATTAGAACTAATGCCTTCTGATTCGTAGCATCTAACCAAGGGCGTGTTAATCCGAATCGCATCGAATTGGTGAGTAAGTCGCAAAAAGAATTCCATATCGATAAATCGGGGTAATGATGAATCAAAGTATCCTACTGAATCAAAACAATTCTTCCTAATAACGGCTGTTACTTGTCCGATTCCAAATGCTTGATACTCCAGCTCTTTTTTATCCATAATTTTGCCCTTAACTACATTTGGAGCAAACAATACGGTGGTCTTACCATTTTCAAATATTCGTAGCATATCTGTGTATACCATTCCGACGTTATTAGCTGCTAAAGCAAAACAAGACATTTGCCTCTCTAATTTATTTGGCATCCATTCATCATCACTGTCCTGAAATGCTACATAATCACCTTGCGCTTGTTGCACACCTTCATTGCGAGCCGTTGCTGCGCCATAATTTTCTGAGAACTTAATGTATTTAATTCGTTGATCTTTTGTTTTTTTCACTACATTTTCAGTTGAATCTGTAGAACCATCATCTACCACGATCAATTCAAACCTCTTGTATGTTTGATTAATAACGCTCTGAATAGCCCGGTTTATCGAAGATTCTCGATTAAATGTTGGGAGCACTACACTTACTAGTGGTTGGGACTTCACGTACTCAACCTTGAAAAAATCATTAGAACTCTTGATCTCATACTCATTCCTTTTTATATAGTTCAACAACAACTATAACTTTCAGATAAATGAAAATACAAACATTATTTGCGTCGAAAAGTTTAGTTTTTACGACAACCATAATCTATAATAGTCTTTAACAGGACGGGAGCGGTTACATTAAGTGAATACTTTTTTTCAACTTTGGTTCTACCTAAAGCCCCCATTGCCTTAGCCACTTTCGGATTGGCTAACAAGAAAGATAGGGCTTCATACCACTGACTTTCTGATTCAACCAGATATCCGTTTATCATATGGTCCACTATGGAAGTATTTTCCCCAACCATTGAGGCAATAACTGGCTTGCCACATGCCATGTACTGAATAAGTTTATAGCCACATTTTCCTCTCTCCCATGGCGTGTCAGCGAGGGGCATTATTCCTACATCGAAGGAATTAATCTCCTCGACTTCTGTACATTCATTCCAGGGGAGGACAATCCCGAAAGGAGCTGCATTGTACGTACCCGCCCCCACTAGGACAATACGGGAACCGGTTCGTTCGCAAAACTGGTCTAGTACCGGCTGAATCCGTCCTATGTAAGTCGCCGTTTGAGGATTGCCAATCCAGCCAATAGTAAATGGTCCTTGCGGCTTTTTGATAATGGAGTAACGGCGTGTGTCAACAGTGCTTGGAAGATAAACCAAGCCATCCGATCGGAGTGATTCCGCATAGTCATATAGATATTTACTTCCAACAAAGACACAGTCAGCAGAGCGAATAAGAGAATCGATCTTTTTCCCTAAAAGTGTTACGATCAGAGAATTTGATTGTAGGTTATATCGGTGGAACCATGCATCGTCGTAATCGAGTACCCAAGGCAGATTAGAACCCCTTAGTATCGATTCGAGTGGTTCAGGAATCCAAGGGAATAGTTCGTTCTGCACCCAGAGTAGATCGAACTCATTCCGTTTCCTTAGATGAGCCCATCTTTTCAGATATGGGCGTATCCTTGAACCTATCTGATTTACCTTCCCGTAATATAGATCAATCAAATAAGAATCATCCAAAAGAGAACTAACAGTAACGTCAAGCCCATGCGCCTTTAGAAATGGCAGGTACTGGTATATTCGAATTCGGCTACTTGATCCAAGGCGGCCGTATCGAGCCAAGGCCAAAACCTTCATTCATAGCCTCCGATAATTATCAGGGTTCTGGATATTTCCTCAACCAATTTACCAACAGCATGTAAGCCGAGAAAAGTTCTATGAGTTCGCTAAAACGGCATCGCATCACAGACCAGGTTAACCGAAAGAGAGGCTCGGAAAAAAGGGTCATAAAAATGATCATTATGGCTGTGGATGTTTGGAAGTGTTTTACAACATAAAGAATCCTGCTTTGTAGAATATAGAAAAGCCTTTGCACTTTCGCTTGTTGGGAGACACCTCCTCCCCGGTGAAAGCATTTTGCTTCTGCAAAAAAAATACTTTTCCATCCAGCTCTCCTGGCACGGAGTGCAAAATCCAAATCTTCGTAATAGACAAAGAATCTCTCATCAAAGCCGCCTAAGCATTGAAATAGATGACGACGTACCAAGAAAAATGCTCCCATGACCTGGTCTACTTCTTGAGTTTCAAGATGATCCCATTCAGTCATAAATAAACCCGGAAAGCGTTTGGGGAACAATCTATGGAGACCGAACAAGGTCGCAAGGAAAACTCTGAGATCAGGAAATCGTACACAGGTGCGGCCGACGATTCCTTTATTGTCGACAAGTTGTATCCCAAGAATTCCGACCTGGCTGTTTTCCCGTCTTTCTAAGTATAGAATCGGCGTGATAAGCGAGTCTGAGAATAATCGAGTATCCGGATTCAGAAAGAGCAGATAATCGGCAGTTGTGCTCTTGGCAGCTTGGTTGCAGGCAGTAGCGAAACCCAAATTTTTCTCATTTTTAATAATCCTCACAGGCAGATTATGCTCATCCATATTATCCGCTGAGCCATCCATGGACCCGTTATCTATTACCACCACACGTCGAAGGTCTACCCCTGACTTTCGGGTTGATTGTATTGAAGAGAGGCATTCACGAAGCTGCACCCCTGCATTCCAGTTTACAATCATAATGTCTAAGGACGGATCAGTCATAGGGTTGAGACTTCCGGGAGCCTTGATATTGCAATTTCGGTGTACTGCTGTGTCTTAAGCAGCCAGTGGTTTATAATGGCAATTGGAAGAAAAACCGTCCACACGGAATCGAATTTGGTGAGGTAGGGATTGGATGCGTTGCCAATGAGAAATGCGCCCAATCCTATGAGAACGGGTAGGATCATAAGTCCGAGGAACGCATCGGATCGGATTATTTGAACCCCCTTGACGAAGATCCAGATAATGCCGGAGGCATATGCCAGGAAACCGAATATTCCTGTGTGGTATAGCAACGCTAGATAGGTTAGTTCGTAAGCCCATGGGAGATCTCTCGAACGCATGAATTCGGTGCAGGTTGCACCCAATCCCTTGCCAAACCAAGGAGATTCAGACCAACATTTCAGAAGAGCGGCAAATTGATTTTTCCGAATCATTGCAGGTAGGTAAGAATCAAAATGGAATCCTTGGCCGATCATTTCAGCCGTCGACCACATGCTAAATCCCATTGTTTTTTGCAGATAGTAAATGGTTGCTACAAATAGTAAGCTTAACGGAACGCCGATTTTCATAGGCAGAACGAGGCTTCTCCGCCTAACCGAGTCCGCGAGAAACCACTGAAGTGTAAATGTCATTAGCGGAGATACAGCCACCACCAAAATCAATGCCCGCCGGCCGCTAAGCAGAACCATTGCTATGCCTACTATATTGACGAACCAGAGAAACCATCTAGAAACCGGTGGCGAATGGTCCTTCGGCCAGCTCATGAGCATGGAGAGGCTGAACGGAACTAAAAACAGGAGGGAATCTAAAGAGTACAAGTCTGCTTCTATCGTCCCCTCAGCGAATCCAATCCGTTGATGTTGATTTATGGGAAGATATAGGTAATCGGGAAGCCAACCTACCGAGTGCAGGATATAACTGAAACCATATAGACTGATGATTACCGTAGTGGTGAGCATGATTCTCGACAGCGAGATAAAGATTTTTTCATCGATGCCTCCTGCTATGAAGAAACAAAAAACAGCCGGCCAAAGGAGATAAACCGTTGCCACCGGAATCGCGCCTGGTGCAGCGTTTCTATATCCCGTGAAAATCCAAGATGCTCCCAGACAGATATAAAATATTGTCCACAGAAGAACAACAGGGTGGAGATGGAACTTGAAATCTCTCAATAATCGAAAAGAAACGATGACCAGCACTGTAATTAGAAGGAAAAGCTTGATCATTTGGTAGTTGGCCGGGACGAATAGCATAAGAAAAAATAGTAAATAGCCGGGATACATAGCTAAATTCATTGAAGCTCTAACCTAGAAAGAAGAGCTGTGATATTCATTTTGCCTCCAATGAAAGGGTATATCCATTCCAAAAGATCGTTTTGGCAATTCCTCTAAGACCCACTCAAAGAATCGGCCGTATTCCTGATCTATCTGAATCAATCCGACAGAATGTGTTGAATCCAGGTAATACCTCCACCTCCACCTCCACCTTACAACTTTTTTTCTTGAATACACGTTAAGTGACTGGCAATAGAACATACAGATAATCGTGGTGTTTGTTTACTACCACGGGTTATTGAGCTGTTACGATAATACCTCCTCAGAAAGTTGAGTTAAGCACTACCAAATATGGAAACTCACGCGAACATGCGCATGTTTAGTCAATCAAAACGCTATTATTCATGAATTCGGCGAGGGCCTTGTGCCCCTTTTTATTCAGGTGCATATCATATTTGAAATAAAGTCCATCAGAGTCAGGGGCAAACTCCCTGTAATCAGAGAAAATACCAGAAAGTCTCTGTCCGGTCTGTCCGAAATCGTATTCCGTTTCTGCTATCCCGTAAGAATCCAGGTAATGCTTGCGCAATGGAAGTTCCAGAAAATACACTGGAACTATTCTGATCACGCTGAGTTCAACTCCATTTTCAGTGCAGAGTTCCACAATATCTTTATATACCTTTTCAGCCCATCTCCATCTTTCACTTTTATGAAAGTCCTTCTTATGGATAACTATATCCTTGACTATGACCCTTTTTCTCAGCTGCTCAAAGCCGAACATGGAGGCAAAAGAGTCAGAGAGCCCCATCTTGTCTATGACTCTGGAAATCAACCTTACTGAATGCAGCTTCAGGACAGCGTCTTTGACCCGTGCCATCAGCGGTACGGGCTGCGGCTTCCGGTTACTTCTTCTTCCATTCCCGCCTTTTTCCGGATTAAACTCGCTCATGTCGTTATCATACAAAAGCAGCAGCGCCTTTTTGATGTTCTTAACATTGTCGAAAGCCCATTTCAGGCGATTGTACTGCTGAACAGGACCGTCCCCTGGAATTCCAAGATCAAGATACTGAAACTTATCATTGAGGAAATTTGTGAACACCTCATCACCTCCAACCCCCCATCCAAAAGCAAATGAGTCGCCGACGATCACACACTTCGGCAGTTCCGAGTCCAGAGCAAGCCCCTTACTCCATGCACCGCAACGGTATCCAAATCTGTTTCCATGCACAGGCACGTCAAACTCTCTGGAGTACTGCGCGCCCTTGATATACGGCTTGACAATCGTCAACCCATCCCTGGAAGTGAAAAGAGAATCTGAAAACCCTCTTGGCGGCTGCGGGAGCACGATCCTCAAAAATAGCTCGAAAATCACAAATAGTATTAGCGGGAATAACAAAAGTATCCCGGTGAACAGCAGTTTCTTGCCAAGGCTGAGTTTTTTCTTCCTGTTCATTAAAACTCCTTATCAGTCGTCAGAATGCAACTCTGACTTGGGGAAGAAAACGACTTTCTTGTACAAAGTTGTCTGCGGCTGGTTCAGCAGGAGCTTAATCAGCCCGGATATCTCTTCGCAGGAAATCAGGTCGCCATGCTCGCCAGAGTATGGGTTATGATCTCCTCACAGCGGAGTGGAAATACCACCGGGATAAAAATGGCATACGGGATGCCCTCCCTTGAGATATCAAGCAAACCCCGAAGAAACGTGAAGATGACCATATAAAAAATCGGCTGCAAAACCGCCCAAAAAGTACCTAACAAAGACTGGCGATACCTTCCTTTCACTTCACGCACAGCCAGCGCCCATGCCAGATTTATAAACTTCCGTCAATCCCTTTTTTATCTGCAGGATGTATACTTGAGAGTGCCAAGTTCTCTACCCGATGCCGGTTTATTGTGCACAGGGGCTGGTAAATTACATTTTTATCCTTATTATACTAGAAGCTTGACGACGATCTTTATAATAAGTTGGTTCGTTTCGTGCTGATAATCGATCCCAAAAAAGGCAAATCCATTTTTTTGTGCACAGACTTGAGCCTGACAGCGCTTGAGATCATCACCGCTTACAGTTGGCGATTC
>WJLZ01000010.1 GCA_014728215.1 Chitinivibrionales bacterium | reverse complement strand
TCCCTATTCTTATGCCTATTTCGGCGATGCCACGCAGCCTTCCTACGATATCGACAGTCTCCAGCAGTACATGCGGATCAACACCATAGGTATGATACCCTACTGCTCCTACCGCCCGCCGCAAGTGGCAATCGATATTGCCCAGCGCAATTTTACTACTCCGGTCGAGATGCACAATGCAAAACCTTTTTATCATCTCGACAACAATAATTATGCCTACTGGCGGGGCAATTCTCCTGAAAGCAGGCGGTTCGAATTCGAAACACTCTTTCTCGAAAAGAACTATACCCTCAGCAGCCTGGCAACCTACCGTCCCGACGGTCAGAATGTCGGTTGTTTCTCTGAACAGAGTGTCTGGCGTCTGGGTGTAAAAGGGACCAATGTCGGGGCACTCCAGATATTCGGCAACGTGGGAACAACCGACCTTCTCAGTGGCCGTCACCCGAAAGAAGAAATCGGACAGTACCGTAATGTCATGATGCGCCTTGTTAAGGATGCTTCACCGGTGTGGGTCTGTTTTCCCGAACGTGTCAACTGCACTTTCGACGGCTCGATTGCCTTTGCAGATTGCGGCAACGGCGTGTATGTCGCCTGCATCCCTTTCAACAGCACGGGCAATTCCTCAGAGACCTATCCCCGCGATGAAGATTACGACCGGTTTATGTGGACATTTGCCGCCGGACAACTCGGAGCAGTTATTATGGAAGTCGGGACGCAGGAAGAACACGGCAGCTATGCTGATTTTATCAATTCGATCAAAACCGGCACAACCCTTTATTCTCCTGCAACCGATCGGGTCGAATACATTTCGACAAGCGGCAAATCCCTGAAAATGGAGTTTATGCCGCTCACCACCTATACCTATCAGGATAAAGAGTCGTCACCACAAGTCATTACCGAAGCCGGCGTCGTTCCAAAAGTATGGTGCGACGGCAAACTCGTTGACTATTCGAAATGGAAGACTTACCATGTGATATCGGGCGAACCGATCGTCGAACAGGAATGGGAAAGCGGTGTCATGACGGCACAGGCCAACGGGCAGGGACTCCAGATTATTGTCGATACCGCCACGGCCGATGTCACCTACCGGCATTTCAGCACCGACGCCCTTCGGATCATGCCGATTGGAAGTTCATCCTCGCACGCAGAAGAACTGCAAAACACTTATCGCTATCACCTTTACACCATGCTCCAGAGCGGCGGATATGATTTTGATTTTGTGGGAAGTCACGATACGCTCCATCTCTCCCCTACTCCCATCGATTCTCTCCCCGATCCCGATCACGAGTGCCGTTGGCACCGGCGGGCCGATCAGTTTCTGCCTCATATCGGCGACCGGGCACGAGCTGCTCAACCTGATGTCGCATTGATCCATCTTGGCTTTGTTGATCTTCTGGCCGATCAGAACGATGTGGACAATACGGTTGCCGAAATCGGCGCGATAATCGACTCGCTCCGTTCGGTTAATCCGACAATCGCCGTGCTGCTTGCTCAGATTATCCCCATGCCCGCTCCCTACGATCCCACACTTCTCAACACGCACATAGCATCACTGGCGTCGAGTAAGTCAACAGCCCATTCTCCGGTTACTCTTGTCGACCAGTATTCCGACATGATTCATCCCGACGATTACGCTCCCTGCGGCAGCGTCACCAATCCTTCGGGGGCACAGAAAATGGCCACTCGATGGTATAATGCCTTAACATCGATTTTTACCGAGACTATTCCCCGGATCGCCGTTACTGCACCATCCCAGGGCGATATTATTATGCCTGGTGTCGATATCCCGGTTGCCGCCAAGGTGTTCAGTAGAAACGATATCGCTAAAGTCGAATTTTATCTTGATTCTGTAAAACTCGGTGAAGATACCGAAGCACCCTACCAATGGATTATTTCCGACTTGACCGCAGGCGCCTATACCGTAACGGCAAAGGCAATTGATGTTAATCTGAACGAAGGAATGTCTGAAACAATACCATTCGAAGTCGGCAATCTCCCTCCGGGAATTACCATTACTTCTCCCCTCGATCGAAGCTGGTATACCGCTCCTGCCGATGTTACCATTACGATCGACGCTTTCGATACCGACGGCTTTGTATCGGAAGTTGACTTATACGAAGACGGGAGTCTCCTTGCTCACATGTCCGGAGAACCATACTCCTTTGCGTGGAACGCCTCTACCCCGGGCGCCTATGCGTTTTTTGGAACAGCAACCGACAATGAGGGAAGGACAACCCTTTCCGATACCACCCGGATCAAAGTGTATGAGCCGGGGATCCGCCCTTTCCTTGAAATCGGCGGCGTTTGCATTGTTGAAGCCGAAAATTTTTCCTATCATAATATCCGGGGAGACGACGCCCGGTGGGCCTCCACTGCCGATGCCGACTGTGCAAACGGGACCTGTATGCTTGCCGAAAATTCTTCCACCGGAAACGGCACGAACGACACGGGTTGCGAGATGGTCTATGAAATTCAGATTACCACGCCTGGATACTACTTCCTCTCCGCCCGTCGTAATGCGCCGTCATCCAACGACGACTCCGCGCTTCTGGGCATTGACGGCAGTCCGTTTGGTGGAAGGATTATCGAATGGCAATCCAGCGGATGGCAGTGGTGCCAATCATACTCCATCGGCTATCTCTCCAAAGGGGCCCATTCAATTCATATCCGCCGCCGCGAAGACGGCCTTGCAATCGACCGGATCATGATTGCCCAAAACATTGCCGACCTTCCCCTCCAAGGCGCTACCGAAATCGGCGGAGCCGAAAGCCCCTATGCCGGCGGCGCCGACCCCGTCGCCCACGCCGGTGATGATCGGGCTGTTGATATCGGCGCAGTTGTCACCCTTGACGGCAGTCTTTCGATTGATCCGGAACCGGGACCGCAACCACTCGGTTATTTTTGGCGGCAAATCGGCGGGCCCACGGCAACACTCTCGGATACAAATGCGCTACAGCCGACATTCACGGCTTCACAGCATGGAAGCTATGTTTTTGAACTCGAAGTCTCCGACGGCACAACATCATCGACCGATAAGGTAACCGTAAATGTCCGGGTTACCGTAACCCCGGGATCCGAATCCGCCGACTTTGTTGTACCCACACTTTCAACCAGTTACTATATCCTCTGGGCCGACAGCAGTCAGAATGCCACGTATATGGCAACCGGCAACAATGGGACCGTCAACCGTTCGTACAATACAATCACCCTCGATAACGGCTATATCGAGGTAGACATATCGCCGGACCTCGGCATGCGTATCCTCCGTGCAGTTGACAAATCGGTTTTGCCGCACCGGGAGATGTTTGCCGAGTATTCCAATCCGGCTAATCCAGCACCTTTTGCGCAGAATTTCGGCGGTATCAAGCCGAGTTTTCCCTATGTCGAGAATTCCACCGGGATGATCGATATCAACGGCGAACTTGCTTATAAAGCAGGTTACTATATCGAAAATAAAGCCGACGGCAGCGTTGATGTTGTCATGAACATGCGGTTCGAACAGCATCAGAATGAAGAAGATGCGGGGTTCCTGGGCAAGTATGGTGATAAAAATCTTACCTGTATCGTCACCCTCGAACCCGGCCATTCCGATTTCAAGGTAAAATATGTTGCCGAAAATCCCAATCCCCTGCGAAGAAACGATCGTATCTGGACCAACGCCTGCTATCCGAATGTGTATGATGCCGGTGGACAATGGCTTTTCCCCACCAAATGGGCGGTAGGCCATTTTGCTGAGATTACCTGGGATATCGAAAATGAAGGCCCCCTGGATAATCCCGCGGAGCCGCTCGAACAGTACGGTTCCTATTTTGCTCTCAATCCGGAGTATCCCTTTGCCGGAACCTGGTATCCAGCCTCCGACGCCAACCATATCCGGGTAACCGATCCGGTAAAATATCCCGGAGCAAAAATCTACAATCACAGCAATAACCAGCCACCCTACGAATTATGGGGATCAACAAATAATATATTCGAAGCACCTGAAGATTTTGTTAACTCCTTTGAGACAAACGACCTCGAACACCGATACTACCTGGCTCGGGATATTGGTGTAGCCGAATATGCCAACGAGCATATTGCTGTCGGTATTGATGCCGGGACATTCAAACTGACCGCACCTTACGATAACGTAATCACCATCTACGACTACAATCAGTCAACAGCTCCCATTCTGGAAAACCAACTCGTGGGTCCCGGCATAATCCTTACCGGTTCATTCAGTCAGGGATTACGTATCGTTACGGATGAAGGAGTCGAATTGTGCAATGTGCAACTACCGCTTGTATTTCAGGACAACAGCAGCGATTACGACAGTATTCTCGCAAGTGCTCAACAGTCGGATCTGGAGTACTATCAAATACTGGATGCATCCCACGGACTCAACTATGAACTCGAAGACGTTCCCGGAAAGACACGGGTCGTCAGCAGTCTGGCTTCAATTCTTTCGGTTGATAATATTACTTCAGCCGATAATCCCGACATTCTTGTTTCCATGGCAAATACGGCATACCGTCACGGCGCCTTTGATGTTGTTGCCCGTTATATCGATTCTATCGGTACGCGGCGCCTCCAGGCAACCAACTATCTCCAGGCGCTCATGGATCTCGAGACGACCGGCAGTGGTGATTTCAGCAATACCCCAATCGAAGGCAACTACTTTAAAGCCTTGCAGCATATCAGGAGCGGTAATCCCGGTCTTGCGATACCGCTGCTCGATTCCCTTGTAACGCAAAAACCCCGTGCAATCCGCCCACGCCTTCTTCGGGCCTATCTCAACAATGATATAAACGACGCCCTTGCGGTTGTAAATATCAATCCCGGTTCGATTGAAACCTGGACTGTGCTCAATGAACTCGGGTATGCCGGTGCAGCAGACAAATTAAACGGCCTTCTCAACCAGAATGAGCATGCCGCCTATCGTATGAACGATTTTTTAGATGAAATACAAAACGGCAACTGGCGCCACGAAAGACGGTTCGAATATATCAACACCTGGTGGGAAAATATCGCCACAACCATGCCGGAGTTTCCAGCGAACTTGCGGTATGTCCCCTCAGGTGTCAATCAACCGCCGACCGTAAGCCTGACATCACCGACGAGTTACGACCATTTCGGTGAGAATTCCGATATCAATATCACCGCTACCGCCGATGATATCGACGGCTCTGTTTCGGCAGTTGAATTCTACGAAGGCGCAACGCTTCTTGGTTCCGACAACACCGAACCATATTCATTCACCATGACATCGGTACCTTCGGGAAGTTATACCCTCACCGCTGTTGCGATCGACAATCAGAATGATTCGGCTGGCTCCGAACCGGTTTATATCACCGTGGGTACGATTCAATCAGGCCTCTTTGAGGAACAATTCGGTGTATGTGTGATGGAAGCCGAGCATGCTCAGCGGGTTGATCAACGAACCGATGTCACCAACTGGGTCGGCTCTACAGTGGTCGGGGAATTTGCCGGAGACGGTTATATGGAAGTTCTCGACGGGACCGGTGGTGGTACCAATACCTGGGATTCCAACTGCGAGCTTGCCTATGATGTGTACATTTCCATGCCCGGGACCTATCGCATTGCCGTCCGGTATCGCGCTCCCGACGGCACAAGTAATTCAGCGAAATATGGTATTGACGGTGTTGTCGCGAATGAATCTGATTTCTGGGAAATGGGAACCACCTGGCGGTGGTTTCATGGAGCAAACCCGCTCGGCTATCTCGACGCCGGTCCTCATACCGTGCAGATCCGCCGTCGTGAAGACGGATGGCAGGTCGACCGGGTAATGATCGCAATCAACGCAACCGACTTTCCCGCTCACCTGTCTGATGTCGAAGGTCCTGCCGAGAGCCCCTTAACAAGAGGCGCCAATGAACTTCCGGTTGTCTCTTTGAGTTCACCTGCCGACGGAAGTACTTTCAAGGAACCTGCGGATATCACGATTACCGCCGATGCATCGGATACCGACGGTTCGGTCACTGTGGTGGAATTCTACCACGGGGTCACAAAAATCGGTGAGGATGCTACCGCTCCCTACGAATATGCCTGGAACAGTATTGCCGCAGGAAATTATTCCCTCACGGCAAAGGCGATCGACAATTCGGGTGGAGATTCGATTTCGGTCGCAGTCACCATATCGGTTGTTGAAAATCAGCCGCCGGCGTTATCGCTCACCTCACCTGCCGAAGGTGCTTCCTTTGATGAAGGCGCTGATGTTGTTATCACGACCGACGCATCGGATACCGACGGCAGCATAAGTCTTGTCGAGTTTTTTCAGGGCGCCGTCAAGCTGGGTGAAGACCTTACCGCTCCCTATGAATATATCTGGAAGTCCCCACCCGAAGGCGTCTATTCACTTACTGCAGTAGCTACCGACAACGATGGCGCCGCAACAACATCAGGTGCAGTAAACATTTCCGTTGTTGCAAACCAACCACCGACTGCAACGATCACCGCCCCCTCCGACGGCGCTTCATTTACACTGGGAACCAACATCATAATCACCGCCGACGCTACCGACAACGACGGCAGCATCACCCTGGTGGAATTTTTTCAGGGCGGAACAAAACTCGGTGACGACACCACCGCTCCCTACGAATATACCTGGGTCTCGCCACCACTCGGCGCCTATTCGATCACGGCCGTTGCCACCGACGACAAGGGGGCAACAACAGCATCATCGCCGATATCCATATCGGTCAATGAGACGGCAATAACCGGCCCGAAACTCGCCGGAGGTTTAGTTGATAGCGTGGGAGAATCCTGGATTACAATCCCGCTCCCCTATTCCTATGATTCCATGGTGGTGGTCTGTACCCCTGTCTATGACAACAGTCATGCTCCTGCAGTCGTACGTGTGCGCAATGCTGTTGACAACAGTTTTGATATCCGCATGATGCCGGTGGGAGGACCTGGAGGATCATCAATCGATGTGTACTATCTTGTCGCCGAGACAGGCGTTTATACCGAGGCTTCCGACGGTATCACCATGGAAGCAGTCAAGGTTACTTCGACACGCACCGACTACAAAGGCTCCTGGGTTGGCCGGCAGATGTCCTACGGGCAATCATACTCGAGTCCAGTTGTTGTCGGCCAGGTGATGAGCTATAATGACGGCAGATGGAGCGTGTTCTGGTGCCGCGGCAGTTCTTCGGGTAATCCGCCGTCAACAACCGATCTCTTTGTGGGCAAAATGGTTGGTGAAGATCCCGACAGGACCCGCAGCGATGAAACGATCGGCTATATTGTTTTCGAGTCGGGCGCCTGGAACCAGACTGGTATCAGTATCAATGCCTCGCTGGGTGCAGACATCCTGCAGGGTATGACCAACACTCCTCCCTATACTTACTCCCACAGCATGACAACTACGAATGGCGCCGTCGTGTCGCAAGCTGCAATGGACGGGGGTGACGGCGCCTGGGCGGTATTGTATGGAAATAATCCAGTCTCATCATCATCGATCGAAATCGGCCTGGATGAAGATATCCTGAATGACACCGAGCGTGGCCATACCACCGAGCAGGCAGGATATGTTGTTTTTGAAAGCGCACCGGCAAATATTCTTCCCCTTGTCTCGATAACGGTCCCTTCCGCGGGGGCCGCGTACAAGGAAACTGCAGACATTCTTATCACCGCCGACGCCACCGATGAAGACGGTACGATCAGTATGGTGGAATTCTTTGAAGGCGCTACCAGGATCGGTGAAGACAATACTGCGCCCTTTGAAATAATCTGGTCCGGCCATCCATTGGGTGATTATTCATTGACTGCCGTTGCTGTCGACAACAGCGGCGGCACTGCGACATCGGAACCGGTACCGGTTTCGATTGTCGACAACCTTCCCCCGGAAGTTTCTTTAACCTCGCCGGCCGGCGGTGCGGAATTTGATGAAGGCACGGACATCGTTATAGCCGCCACGGCGTCCGATATCGACGGAAGTATTGACAGGGTGGCATTTTTCGACGGCGCCGATAAACTTGGCGAAGACTTTTCGGCGCCTTACGAATTCACCCTTTCATCCGTACTTCCGGATGTTTTCGAAATCACCGCTCTTGCCTTTGATAATGAAGGCGATTCTGCAATATCAGACACCGTTACCATCACCATTCATTCGACTGATCCACGGCTTACCGGAGGCATTGTAACCAGTGTCGAAAGCGCATGGCAGACAGTCACCCTTCCCAACACCTACACATCGATGGTAGTGGTCTGTACGCCGGTATACGATGCCGGCCATAAACCTTCTATTGTCAGAATAAGAAATGCCGTAGCCGACAGTTTTGATGTTCGGGTCGACGCCACCGACGGGGGAACTGTTTCACCGGTTGATGTTTACTATTTCGTTGCAGAAGAAGGCGTTTACAATAGTGCTGAGCACGGCGTCACCATGGAAGCCCGCACAATGCTTTCGACCAGCACCGATGAAAATAACTCCTGGGTTGGCAAAACAATCTCCTATTCCCAGGGGTATACCAATCCCGTAGTCGTCGGCCAGGTAATGACTTGTAACGACAGCCGCTTTTCGGTGTTCTGGAGCCGGGGTAATTCGGTTACCGATCCTCCGTCAAGCTCATCAATCAGCATCGGAAAAACTGTCTGTGAAGATGATATAGTTACGCGAAATAATGAGACACTCGGCTATATCGTTCTAGAATCCGGCAGCTACTCATTGGACGATATCACGATCGAAACGGCCCTCGGTAATGACGTCATATTCGGAATCGCCGATTCACCCCCCTACAGCTACAGTCACGGCGTCGCTAATCCTGCTGGAGCGGTCACCGTACTTTCGGGTATGGACGGCAATAACGGCGGATGGGCGGTCCTTTACGGAAGTAACCCTGTTACATCAACATCGATCAACCTGGCCATCGATGAAGACCAGGAATCCGACATCGAACGGAACCATACCAGTGAACAGGTTGGTTATGTTGTTTTTGAAATCAACCGGACCAATGAACCTCCAACTGTGGGCATAAGCTCACCGACCGGCGGCGCCTCCTTTGATGAAGGGCAGGATGTAATAATTGCCGCCGACGCTTCAGACACCGACGGCGCCATTGCACAGGTGGAATTCTTCATCGATACCACCTCGCTGGGAATCGATACCACTGTTCCCTACCAGCTCCAATGGTTTTCCCCGGCATCGGGCGCTTATGCCCTTACCGCCGTGGCAACCGACAATGACGGCGACAGCGCAATATCCGCGCCAATCAACATCACGGTCGTCGCCAACCAGCCGCCAGCAATCGAACTGACCTCCCCCCATGATAATACATCATTCAAAGAGGGAAGCGATGTAAGTCTCAATGCTGCCGCCTTGGACACCGACGGCGCCATTGCACAGGTGGAATTCTTCATCGATACTCTCTCCCTGGGAATCGACACCATCGCCCCCTACGAATTGACCTGGACATCACCGGCAATCGGCAGCTATTCTCTTTCGGCAACCGCTACCGATGATGATGAAGCAACAACCACCTCGCCGGGAATCACCATCACAATTCTTGCGAACCAGCCGCCAATAGTCGACCTTACCGCCCCATCCGACAGTGTCTCCGTTATCCACGGAAACGATATTACCTTGACTGCAACGGCAATCGACAGCGACGGCGCCATTTCGGCGGTCGAATTTTTTCAGGGAGCACAATCTCTTGGTATCGACACGATTTCACCCTACGAATTCACCTGGGTTTCTCCCCCGACCGGGACCTATGAGCTTACGGCTCTGGCAACCGACAACGACAATGCTACTACAGTATCGTCCATTGTTACCGTATCGATTGTAGCAAATCAATTACCCACAGCAGACGCCGGCCGGCAAATGACTGTTCTCGATTCAGATCTGAACGGTTCGGAAACTGTTATGCTCGATGGAAGTGGTTCCCGTGATAATGACGGTTCCATTCAATCATACCGGTGGGAAAATGCAGGTGTGGAAATCGCCAACGGCATAAACCCTGCTGTCAATCTTTCGGCAGGCATTCATATTCTAACGCTTATTGTAACTGATGACCTCGGCGGGTCGGACAGCGACAAGGTTGCGGTTACCGTGAGCGACCGCCTTGATGAAAATATCGAATTCCCCTCAGATGCAGGGGTTATCGACGTTACCCTGCCGCCCTATAACGCTGTTCCCGACGGGGAAACTGATGTGACCGCGGCAATCAATCAGGCGCTGGCGGATTATCCCAACGGTAACAGGATAATCTATCTGCCCAACGGCATTTACCATATTTCGGATACCCTTCGATGGCCCCTCGGCGCCGATGAAAGCACACGAGAAAAGCGGACCATTCTCCAAGGTCAATGCAGCGAATATACGATTATCCGACTCCGCGACAATTGCCCCCCATACGCGGACACGGCTGCTCCCCGGCCGGTCCTTTTCACCGGGACCAAACCTGCGCAGCGGTTCCGGAATTCGATCCGCAACCTGACAGTCAATATCGGTTCCGGCAATCCAGGCGCCGAGGGTATCCAGTACAACGCAAGTAATCAGGGATCGATTCGATCGGTAAAAATTATCTCTGAAGACGGCCGCGGACGGATCGGGCTTAATTTGTCTTTCACCAGCGAAATCGGCCCCTGCCTGATTAAGGATGTTCTCATTGACGGTTTCGATCGCGGTGTTGAAACAGGTTGTCCGGTCAACAGCCAGGTATTTGAAAACCTCACGCTTCAAAACCAGAACCAATATGGCTTTGTTAATTTCCAACAATGTGTAAGCATCAAGGGCCTGACAAGTTTCAATGAAGTTCCCGTGCTCTGGAACCGGAATACTATGGGCCATGTCGTGCTCATTGACGCCCAACTCACCGGTACCGGAGCGGCGTCGACCCTCCCGGCAATAATCAACGATGAAACATTCTTTGGACGGAACATAACTGTTGACGGTTATGCACTATCGATAGACAACAATAACGGGACAACTCCCGATGCCGTCGAAAACGTGGTAAGTGAATATGTGTCCCACGAAGTCAGCACACTTTTTGATGGAGCAGCGCAGTCGCTCAACCTGCCGATGAAAGAAACGCCGACCGTGCCGTGGGACAGCCTCAGCGAGTGGGCCAATCCGGTCGCCTATGGTGCGGACAGTACCGGCGCTACGGATGCAACTGCTGCAATCCAGCAAGCGATCGATGCCGGTCATACAACCATCTACTTTCCCAATGGTACGTTCAGGGTTGACGACGCCGTTTATATTCGCAATGAAGTACGTCGTTTGATCGGCTGTGAAGGAAGATTTGTGGGAAGCGGTAAATTTATTGTCGACAGCGGCACAGCACCGGTGGTGGTATTCGAACGATTTTACTGTATCGGCACCGATCTCCAAATCGAACACGCCTCTTCACGCGCCCTGGTCCTCAGCAGTTGCATGCTTCCAACCTTCATTGCCGTTGACGCCGGTGAGGTGTACATGGAAGATGTCTATGCCTCCCCGGTAAGGGTAACAAACACAAACCTCTGGGCCCGTCAACTCAACTCCGAGGTTGACTATACTAAAATTGTCAATGACGGCGGCAACCTGTGGATACTGGGTTTGAAAACCGAGCGCAAAGGCGCCTTGATTGATACGCGCAATGGAGGTTCGACCGAGTTGCTCGGTGGTTTCTGCTATTCCACCGGAAGCGATCCGAAAACCATGCCTATGTTTATCAACCATGAATCGGAATTCTCCGCTTCAATCGGTGAAATAGTGTGGGGTGATAATACCTGCTTTGATACGCTGGTAAAAGAAACCCACAATGGAATCACCAGAAAGCTTTTGAAGGACGATGTTCCGGCCCGTGATTCAGCTTCGGTCATCCCTCTCTATGTCGGCACTCCACCGGATTCCCCCATTGTTGATTTCAGCGCAGACCAGACCAGCGGATTTGCGCCACATACCGTTATTTTTTCTGCAACCATACGTGGCGGCCCGGTTGACACACTGAAATGGGATTTTAGTGATGGGACAACCGACACCGGATCCGTCGTTTCCCATACCTATACCGCAAACGGATTATATACTGTTTCGCTTACTGCAGTCGGCGCTGGTGGGACGGTTATCGAAAGCAAGACCGATTACATTACTGTACACACGAATTCAGCGCCAACCGTGACGATTATGTATCCCGGCGACGGGGCTGTTTTTAATGATCCGTCAAATATCACGATCACTGCCGATGCATCCGATAATGACGGTGTTGTCGGATGTGTCGAATTTTATGAAGGGGCCAATAAACTCGGAGAAGATACAATCGCTCCCTTTGAGTTTACCTGGATTTCACCGGATCAGGGAAGCTATTCGCTTACTGCTGTGGCGATCGATGACGATAACGCGAAGACAACCTCTGACGCGGTATCCATTACCGTGGGAACAAACGTTCTTCCGGAAGTGACAATTATTACGCCGATCGACAACAGTTTTACAACACCCCGCAACAATCTGACGATCGGCGCCGATGCTTTTGACGGCGACGGCAGCGTCGAAAAGGTCGAATTTTTTGCAAACGGCATATCTCTGGGCGCCGATAATACTTCACCCTATGAGATTGTCTGGCATAAAATTCCCATGGGAGTTCATTCACTTGCCGCGGTTGCCACCGACAATACCGGCGGAAGCAGTGAATCGGTACCGGTGACGGTGACGGCGGAATGGCGAATCATGCCAATCGGTAATTCCATCACCGAAGGTAATGGCGGTGATCCGACCTACCGGTATTTCCTCTGGCAGGACCTTGTTACCAACGGCTATAACGTCAACCTTGTCGGCACCAACTACGGCACCAAAGACGGTCCCTCGTCCTATGATTTCGACCAGGACCATCAGGGAACATGGGGCATCAAGTCGGATGAAGCTCTTCAGTTGATCGGCGATCAGGCCGGGGCAACCACGCCCGATATGGTGCTTATCCATCTTGGAACAAACGATATCGGTCATGATAACGATATCGCAGGCATGACCGCAGAACAATGCGCCCATAACACGTCACTCGAACTCATGGACATTATCGACGCCCTTCGAAGTGTCAACCCCGAGGTGGTTGTTTTTCTTGCGCAGATTATTCCTGCTTATTTCGATTCGTGGGTGGTGGTATTGAATGATTCAATCGCAAAATACGGTGCTGAAAAGAGCACTGCCCAATCGCCGGTTGTCGTGGTCGATCAGCATTCGGCTCTGACCTACATGGATGACTATGCCGACGGCCTTCATCCGAACCAGTCGGGTCAGGAAAAGATGGGCCACACCTGGTTTGCCGCAATCCAGGAGTATTTCGCCCTGGAGCCGCGCATTGTTCCGGCAGGGGGAACCTTTACCGATTCGGTAACGGTTTCCGTAACCGGTTCAACACCCGAT